>PLZC01000022.1 GCA_003151985.1 Acidobacteriaceae bacterium | reverse complement strand
CTGGCGCGGGTGCTGCGGGGCAATGCGCAGGCGGCGTTTGAAAATGTGGCGCTGTGGCACGAGCGGGATATTTCCCATTCGTCTGTCGAGCGGGTTATTTTCCCGGACTCAACGATATTGATGGATTACTTACTGGCGAAGACCACAGACCTGATTGACCGGCTGCTGGTGTATCCGGAGCGGATGAAGAAGAACCTGGAAAGCACGGGCGGGCTTATCTTCAGCGGGCAACTGCTGCTGGACCTGGCTGAGGCGGGAATGATGCGTGAGGATGCCTACCGGCTGGTGCAGTCGCACGCTATGCGGGCGTGGAAAGAGGAGCTGGTTTTCCGCGACGAGGTGGCCCGGGATGCGTCGATTGCCACGCTGCTCAGCGCGGAGAAGCTGGACCGCACGTTTGACTATTCTCGCCAACTGGGCAATGTGGATGCTATCTTTCAGCGGGTGCTGGGCTAGGTTTCCGCCTGCGTGACTCCGCAAGTCATGTTCGGCGTACGAATTGGAGGTAACATGGCGCGTATCTTGAGATGCCTTGTATTGATTGCTTCAATCGTGTTCCTGGGGCCGCCCAGCACGCCTGGATTCGCACAAAGTGTGCCGGAGTTGCTGACCCCCAAGACGCCGCCGACTCCGCAAATCAACGGGCCCAAGGTATACGGCGTAAGGCCGGGACATCCTTTTCTCTATCGCATCCCATGCACGGGTACGCGGCCCATGCACTTTTCGGTCAAGAATCTTCCAGCATCGCTGAAAGTCGATGAGTTGTCGGGAATCATTTCAGGGAATGCGCCGGCGGAAAAAGGCGAATTTGTTGTGACGATCGAGGCTGCGAACAGCCTGGGCAAAGCGGCTCGGACCTTCAAAATCGTGGTCGGCGACAAGCTCGGCCTGACTCCGCAAATGGGTTGGAACGGCTGGTATACGCTTTACGATCATCCGACGGACAGCGACATTCGCAAGGCTGCGGACGCGATGATCGCTTCGGGGATGGCGGATTATGGTTATCAATTCGTCGATATCGACGATGCGTGGGCCAGAAAGCCGGGGTCAACCGACGCGGAAGTCGGAGGGCAGGTGCGGGACGAGGCCGGGAACATTCTGCCCAACGTGCGGTTTCCCAGCATGCCGAGCCTCACGCAATATATCCACTCCCTGGGCTTGAAAGCCGGGATTTATTCCGGGCCCGGACCACTTACTTGCGCCAAATTCGAAGCATCCTATCGCCACGAAGATGCGGATGCGCACCAGTTCAACAAGTGGGGGTTCGACTTACTTAAGTATGACATGTGCAGTTATCGCAATCTGGTCAAGGAAGGTAACCTGGATGATCTGCAAAAGCCGTATAAGTTGATGGGGTCGCTACTGAAAGAGTTAGATCGGGATATTGTCCTGAACATGTGCCAGTATGGCAATGGAGATGTGTGGAAGTGGGGGCGGCAAGTGGGCGGCACGTCCTGGCGCACCACGGGCGATTTAGGCTTGGCGGTTGGCGATTCGTTGCCGGGTTTCTATTCCGTGGGCCTTGCCAATGCGGCTCTCGATGCTTATGCCGGCCCCGGCGGCTGGAACGACCCCGACTACATTCTGATTGGAACCGTGGGCGATGCGAACAACAGAACAGCGCCTCCCAAGGCGACAAGCCTGACACCGGAGGAACAATACAGTTACATGTCGATGTGGTCGCTGATGGCGTCTCCGCTCCTCTTTTCCGGGGACATGGCAAAGCTGGACGACTTTACGCTGAACATTCTTTGTAACTCGGAAGTTATCGATATCGATCAGGACTTGTTAGGCAAGCAAGGGAAGATTCTGCGCAAGACTTCGCTGGAACTTATTCTTGCCAAGCCGCTGGAAGATGGCTCTATAGCCGTTGGTCTGTTCAACCTGGGCAAGGCGCCGCGTACCATCTCGGTTGACTGGAAAGAAATAGAGAAACGTGGGCGGATGCAAGTGCGCGATGTCTGGCGGCAGAAAGACCTGGGCAAATTCGACGATACGTTCGGAACCGCCGTGCCTGCGCATGGGGTGGTTCTGGTCAGGGTCGAACCGGCGCGCAGAAAGCTTTAACGGCGGCTCGCTCGCAGGAGGTTCCTACTTCCAGCGGAAAATCTTTAGCGAGACGGCATACGGTACCGCGAGCCACACCAACAGAATTCCTACTGGAGCAACCAACTGCCGCAGGGCGACCCCTTGCAGCATATTGCCGCGCATGGCGTCGATGGCGGCGGTCAGGGGTAGCGCGCGCACCACCGGCTGAATCACGGCCGGGAAGCGCGAAGCGGAGAAGAACACGCCGGAAAGAATCCACATGGGGAGCATGACCAGATTCATCAGTCCCGATGCGGCTTCCATGGTCCTGGCGCGCGAGGCTACCAGCAGTCCCAGGGCGGAAAAAGCCAGCGAGGTAAGCACGCAGAGGAAAGCCAGTTCCCACAGCGATCCCCGGAACGGCACTCCAAAAACCAGACGTGCGAACCCAAGAAATGCCACTAGTGCCGTGACCGCTTGAATG
>PLZC01000254.1 GCA_003151985.1 Acidobacteriaceae bacterium | reverse complement strand
ACGCGTGTGTGGGCGCGGGGGGATTAACCACCGGTTAACTCGTAGTATAGACGACCTTTTTTGCGTTAAGTCCTGAGAAAATTCCGCACGTTTGCCACAAAACCCCTTCTGGGGTGCCTTTAGTAGGTATAGGGCTCCTTATGCGGGATCTCAGAGGAGCAGGACAAGATTCCCCAGGATCCGGCGGCACGGATTGATCCTCAACGCGACTGAAGTGACGTCTGCTCCAGAGGGAGTAANNGTGCCGCACCTTCAACCACTTTCGAAAATGACCTTCTTGGCCTTGGGAAGATCGCTATCGAGGCGCGTATGGCAACTCTCCCAAAATTGCCGGAGCGCTCCCCAGAGTGGAGCGCAGAAGCCATGGCCATGGCTGCTCAGGCCAAAGTGCTTTCTGGATCCAAACTTGAGCAGCTTGTAGTCCGCCTACAGCGCCACAGCGGGCGGCCAAAGGAAGCGTGCTGGCGCTTCATCATCCAGTACGGAATCAAAGGACAGCAAGACCATCGAAGATGGACCGAGACCGAGTTTGAGATCGTTCGCGAGGAGCTTGTGAAGCGTTCGATCGAAGAGGTAGCGAGAAAGGTCAATCGGACACCGAAGGCGATCCGCAACATGCTGAAGAGAAATCACCTCAGCTTGCGCGAGATCCGGTGTGATCTGTTTTCGGTGGAAAGCCTTGCAAGTGCCCTCCGGGTCCGAAAAGCGGAGATCGTCTTCTGGATTGAACAGGGTTGGCTCCAGGCATCCATCGCCAGCCGCGGCAAGCGGAGATCCTACACCATCACGCCGGAAGCGTTGATGAACCTGTACAAGCACCATCATTCCGATGTTTTGAAGCGGGGCATTCCGAATCAGGCCCTCTTCGAGGCGTACGTCCAGTACTGCTTTGCCCCAAAACACACGGTTGGAGAACAACTGCTCGATGTCCGGCGGGACAAGCGCGAGCGGGCCGCCTATGCAGCACCCGTAGGAGACGGGACCTCCGGCGATGAAGAGGAGGAGGAAGGCGATGAAGACGATCAAGACGATCAAGACGATGATCAACGCTATGGCATCGCGATGGCGGAATCGAGTGCCCCCGCAGGAGAAGAAGGCTGCCGGGACGAATGAAGTTTGTCCTCACTGTGGTGCACAATTTACCCCATCTTGGCTATCGCTTCGAGAGATGATCCTCACAGTTGTTTGCGGAAGTCTGCTGCTATTGATACTCGTGCCGGCAGGTTGGGTGGCCGAACAGTGGATTGAGAATCAAGGGCATCGAATTCTAGACCGCGTGACCTGGCACGAGCCGCTCGATAGCTGGTGTTTGTGAAACATCCGGCCGACGAGTGCATCAATGCGTGGATAGAATGAGACAAGGAGCCCGATTGTCTATTCTTGCTTGCCTCGTGCTGCGGGCAACAGACCGTGCCCGATGGTGGTGCGTGACCATTGCCGGAATTGCTCAGATCGCCTTTTTCCGCCTTATTCCGCCTTATTCGACCGCCTTATTCCGCCTTATTCGGTTCACCCTCAAACTTCTGCGTTGCGCCCAAAAACCACACGGCTCCTCGACCGTGTCCGCGAGAATCAATCATGCCAAGTCTTTTCAAATGAAGCAGATCGTCCCGCAAAGTACGGTCGGCAACAGATGAATTGATTTGTGCGCGGATATTGGCAAACGAGGACTCCTTTCCGCCGGCGATAACCTGGAGGATTCGGCGCTGCCGATCCGTAAGGTCATGTGCAACGCGAAGAGGAGCCACATACCCGCTCGGCAGGAACCGAACGCCTACTGCTCCGGCGACCTCCAAGAACTCCGGTTCCGGATGACCGGCCCGTAGACATAATTCAACAATCTTCTGCGTTCCTCGTCCCCAGCGCTCAACCAGCCCTCGTCGGTAAAAGACCTCCGCGATCAACGGATTTCGCGGTCGCGACAAATGCTCCCGCTTGAGATCCTCAACCTTCATGCCGAGCGGAAGTTCCCCGGAACTCCATATCTCAAGGCGATCATCGTATATTGCCACGCTCACTGCCCCACCTGCCTGAGCGTAATCCCGATGACAGAAGGCATTGACCAATGCTTCGCGCAGCGCGATCGGAGGAAAGAGCGGCTCATCAACACGCTCGAACACCCCAGGTTCAATGCGGCCCGCGACCGGTAGATGCCGGGTCAGAAACTGCATCGCCTCGGATAGCAAATCGAAGGTATGTCCATGAAGCTGGCGTTGGTCCAGGAACTCGTTCTTGTCGGTGCCGCGAAATCGTGCAAGCCTCAGCTGGCATTGAGGGTAATGGGGCAGAAACTCGCGACCGAACACGACAACAGCCGCATTGACAAGGGCTCCGCGAACTCGGAGTCCCAATCTGTCCAGGACGTCCGTCAGATCGTCGGCGGAGGTATCGGCGGCCAGCCGGCCGCCCGCGATACCGGTTTGGATCGTTCGCCGAATCTCCTGGGCGTCCAGTTCATCGATCGTTATTTCGGCAATTTCGTTCTCCCAGCGATGCCGCGAATGCGTGCGTTCAAGGAGAATCCTCTGGTAGGTTTCCTGTGGCATGACCGAGGTGGTCGTTCCGACACGCTGGTACGGACGCCCATCGTATGCGCAAGGCAGGCTGTCAGCCGTAGAAATGGCTTTCAAAACCAGGACTTCAAGGCCATTCGCGCCCACTGGAATCCGCTCGGTTTCAACCGGAATGGGAGGATCAAAGCGGCGCAGAACCTGCGCCAGTTCCTGAAAAGTCTTATCCGCGATTGTTTGACCTTTAACCGAACCGTCTGGCCGAACCCCGATCAGCACTTGTCCGCCCCGACCGTTCATGAAGGCGCAAAGGGTCTCGCCGGCCCTGGGAAACTGAGCGGAGCTCTGCTTGAATTCAAGCTGTTCGGATTCGCCTCGTCGAACGAGTGTCAGCAGGTCTTGATTTGTCACTGGTGAAATTCTACTAGCCGGGGACATAGCGCTGAGTCCGGAGGCACGCCCGCTCCGTTCGACGCAGGCGGCGATTCGCCAACCCTACTTGGAGCGTTGGCGCCCGGTGCCAGCTCACACGCATAGGTCCGCTTGTTAGGAATGAATCATCGAGAAGTGCTGGGCTGATTCCACACGATCAGCCCTTTGGCCACTTGGTTTAAGTTTTGCCCGCATTTTGCCCGCAAATAGCGCCCCTTGGGCCGTTTCTGCCGGTTGTGCCGGTTCATAAGTACTGTGCCGTCTATATTTTGCGGTTTGACTGCTTCCATGGCATGGAAGAGGTCATCGGTTCGATCCCGATCAGGTCCACCAAATATCCCAATCAAAATCAACAAGTTACGTCGGTGTCCTCCAAGCCAGCCGAAGACAATTTGGTGCCAATTGGTGCCAAATTTGTGTTTTTTCCCAAGCGGCGACGTCGTTCTTTAGCGCGCCGATTCGTGGACATCTTAGCCGTATCAGCCGCAGCCGTGCTCGACTTCCGAAGCTCGCCGTGGATCGAGTCAACCATCTGCTCGACGCATTCCGGAATGACTTGCATGTAGCCATCGGTGGTGGTTGGCGTGCGCGCATGCCGCAATAGACCCTGTGTCGACTTGACAGATCCTTTTGTCTGGCTGAGCGTCGCAATCGTGCGGCGGATGATCTGGAAAGTCAGGTTTGGAAGATTCAGAATCTCCGCAATCTGATGAAGCACCCGCTTCCTGTAATTTCCAGTGTCGAGGAAGCTTCCGGTATCGCTGCGAAAAATGAAGGCTTCCGGAGATGAATCCGGGCACTTTGCCTTCCACGCATTGAGGTCGGAGACCAGCACCGGGGGAAGATGAACCGGCGTCAGACTCTTGCGCGTCTTGCCCCATGGCCGGATCTTGCCCTTGTAAACGGTCTCCTGGATGATCAGCCGAGAGTTCTCGAAATCGAAGCACTTCCACCGCAGCGCAAACAGTTCGCTGGGCCGCAGGGCATCGGTCATGTCGAGCTCAAGAACGATGCGGTCGCGCTCAAAGAGAACTTCGAGCGCCATGCGCAGCTGATCCCAGGTGAGCGTCGTAGTGTCCCTTTCACGAAGCTGCGGTGGAATCTTGACCCGCGCCGCAGGATCCTTGAACAGGAAATCCTGATCCATCGCCTCGGCGAACATGTCGCGCAGATACGCACGCATCTGAAGCACCGTGTCCTTGGAGCAGGTTTTTGCCAGCTTGGTCATTTGCATTTGAAGCGTGAACCGATCGAAGCTCGCTAATGGGATCTCGCCTAGATCATCCAGGATGTTCGTCTGGATCAGACCCTTCTTCGTCTTTGCAGTTTCCTCCTTCCAATCCCCCTCCTTGAGCGGGAAATAGCGATTGTTGCAAAACCAGTTGAGGGTGACAGAGCCATCGTTCATCATCTGCCCGTTCGCTCTGAACCACCCCCGCCGCTTGGCGATCTCGCGTGCCAGAGCGTCACGAGCTTCGGTCTTGGTCATCTTCGACTTCGCCCCGAGGACGATCGGCTTCCGCGACCCGATTGTATTACCTGTAACAGGGTCCTTTGTTCGAATGCGGGGTGGATAGCCGTACCACTTCTTTCCCCGCGGCCTTACGGATCCCGTACCGTACGTTGCTTTACCCATTAGTTCCTCAGTTTCGGTGGTGAGAACCGCCGACCTGTTACCGCTCTTAACGGCGCTTCCGGCGTTTGGCGGAAAGGCGTTCCCTGTCGTCAATGAATTCGGCAATCCTATTGCGGCGAAAGCGCAGGGCGCCATCAGAAAGCCAGATTGCCGGGAGGAATGGCGCTCTCCGCGTTGAGTGATCCCAGACCCAGTCCTCGGTGACCCCAAGCCAAGCAGCGACTTCCTTCGCATTCAGCAACGGATCGTGTTCGGCCCGAGGATCGGAGAGATCGGAAGTCATTCGAGGACTCAAAGTTAGATTGGGAGATTTGTTTTGGTTCTCTGCGTGACACTTGGTAACCGCCGCAGCACAGCTGACACGAAGAGTGCATTGGGTTCGGGGAAGGACTTGCAAGAGTGCGATTCCTTCGTCGCGCGATTGCTGAGGTCGCTCACCCGAGCGCATCGCTGCGGCGGGAGTTCTCTTGGTGACGCATCTTGATTGTCTGGGTACCGGACCCACTGAATTCGTGTTTCGCAGACCGTGAGGTTACGATCAAATGCGCTCTGACGCCTAACTTCAGGAGTACCGGTTCTTGCGGCGATTCACCCTCGCGCGGCGTTGCTGACGGGACTCCTCGTCATAACGCATCTTGATGGTGGGATACTGGACCCACTGAATGGCGGCCAAGGCTGCATCCGTGTCAGGGTGCATCTCCCGCCAGTAGTAAGCGAAGCTGCTACGGATCGCGGTCGGCGTCACGCGCATCTTTGTGTACCGCCGCGTAAGGTTGCCGACGTGCTGTCCGAGCCGGAAGCTCGAAAGGGGACCTCGCGATCTGTGAATGAAGACAGTTCCCGGGTCGTTGCCCGCGCCAATCAACAATGGCCGGGAATGATTGACGTAGAGTTCGAGCAAGGGAATCACCTGTCGCAGAACTAGGCCGCGAACAAGTTGTCCCTCCTTGGACTCGTAGCAAAACTGCCAGAAGCGAGTGCCGGGATCCTTGCGGAGCAACTCTTGCGCCCACGTCGGAATCTTAAACGGCGGCCCACTTGTGGGAATGGGGCCCTTGAATATGTTGCGACCGATTACGGCCCCCCGGACAAAACGGGGTGGATACTGAGCCAGGATCAGGAAGGTGAGAAGCAACTCGTCCATGATTCGAAACCCCAAAGAAATAGGAGAAGGGTTCCGGAGGGCCATGCGCTCAGAACGCATTCGTCCTGGAATCGCTGCAAGCTCCTGATACGCGATATAGTGTTGTCTCCTTCGTTCCTTGAGGGCGCTCTCCGGTTCCTTCCTCAGTTTGCGATATATGTTATAAATCCAACTGAAGTCGCGATCTTTAAACTCCGGACAGACCTTAAGCACCGAAAAGATTCTGCTCAGACTCCCCACAACTGATGTCCGTTTCAGTTGCCGGTCGTTGTGGAGCCAAAATGCGAATTGTTTCACGAACGGTTCGTTTAATAGAGGGTCAAGATCTTCTACGTTCATTCCGGGTACCCGGACTGCATATCCACAGAAGCCCTCGAAGTGCCCAATGATTTCGTGTTTCGTCTCTGGCGACATGCTTACCGTACTGAGTGTGGCTTGAGCTCGCGCCGCTTCGACCATTGCGGTTATTTCGGCGCGAAGCGATTCCGGCATATCCTTGATCCGTAGCCTGTATCCCGGAAGCTTGCGAACGGCCACGTCAAGCTGCGGAAGGCGGCTTTGTACGTGTGAGCCAGCATTCCGGATTGCGGTCAGGAAGGCCGATTGCGCCTGCCTTACATAGCAATAGCTTCTCCCGGCATCCAGCGAGGCGTCTGCCCATATACTGAGATCCGCCTCAGAAAAGTCGACCGGATGACGCTTGCGCCGGATGGCGTCGTTCGCAATGGCGCTGGCGCCGTTTCCAGCGCCGACCACTGCCAAAATCGGCTCCCATTCCTCGAAGATGCTGAAACTCGTCGGCGAGAACCCAAACTTCCGGGCATAACGCAACACCGCGTTGCGGTTGACCGGTAATTGCTCCTTGCTTGCGGCCGAAAGGCTGCTCTGAGCCACGTAGTCAAGAAAGGTTGATTCGTTTTCGACCGCCTCACTTACCGTCAGTTGCTCCGGAGTCGTCCCAAGACTCTTCGCCATGTGGTTCACCACGGTGGCTAAACCCTCCATCCGCTTTTTGCTCTGTTTCTCGGTCCTGGCAGGATCCAGCGATAGGTCATACCGGATCGCGGTTAGGACCGCTTGCATACTCTCGTCGCATGCGGTGAGTTGGGTGCGTTCTTCGAACGCATGCGCATTTTCCATCAGTACAGTCATAGGGTCTCCTTTGTTTGGGCGTGGTGGCCGCATACCGGTTCCGTATGCTACGAGTCCGGCACTTGGCCGTTGAACTATGAAGTGGGGTGCTCCTACGCCGCTAGCGCAGCGAGTTCATCTTCCAGTGCGGCAACTGCATCGGAGGAGTTATAGCCGCCGATGTAATACCGTACTGTCGTGTTTGGATCGATTTGCCATAAGCGCGCTGCGACTTCTTCCACCGTGGCCCCGCTGGCCAGCATGTTCGCACCGACCAGGTCGCGGAACAGTTTGACCGTCATGCGCTTGCCCGTATACCGAATGCTGAGGCGGGACACAAGATTCAGAAGGCTCTTCTGCGTGAGTTGTTTCCGATTTCTTGCAAAGAAGAGGCTGGTGGAATTTGGATCGTAGCCGCGCAGGAGCACGGGGCGGTAGTGCTGAACATATTCCTTGTACAAACTAAGAGCTTCCTGCGGGAAGCATTCCCATATCTCTTGACCCGCCTTGGTCTCCATCTCCACGGCGTGATAAACAACAAAGGTCGCACGAGGATCTTTATCGCGAACTTCTTTCGCCCACGCAGGAAGCTTGATTTGGGAAAGTAACTCCGAAGAAATTTCACTTTCGAAGATGTTCAGGCGCTTACGAAAGTGTATGCGCGCTTTGCAAATGTTTCTTGATTGATGAGGATTCGCCAGGGTGGTTAAGAAAACTAGAGCATCATGGGTTAGCCACGCGAGTTCAACCTCGGTAAGCTCATTAGGTGCCTGGCGGAGAGCGAGCAATTTCGACGCAATCGCGGCGACTGACTCGTAATCGGGATTGCCATCAAGCTTGCGGGCTTGCACGCGGCCGTTTTGCTCCTTGCGCAAGGTGTCCAGCTTGGCGCGAAACCAGCTCTGGTCTTTGCCCTTCAATTTTGGGTATGTCAGGGTCAGAAAGTGGATGGTGCTTAGCTTGGAAATTATGCTTCTCGCTCTGCAACGGCCATCTTTAAGCAGGAGATCCACAAATCCACAGACGATCTCTTCAGTCATTAACTGGCGGAGATGGAGGATTCCGCGGAGTTCAAGCTCTCGTATTGCGTATCCGCAAAGCTGCAACAGATATTTAAGCAGATTCTCGCCCGTCACTGGGCGAATCATGAGATCTGCATCCCGATCGTCAAGATCCTCGTCGACTGTCTTCCAATGAACCACTTCGAGGATTTCATCTCGTAGGGATTCTGGAAGTTCCTCCAGGCGCATGAGCAGCTCTGGCGGCCTTTTGATGGCCAGGATGAAGGCCGGGAACAAATGCTGCAGCCCTTCCCGCAGCGTGGTTCGGAAATGAGACTCCTCGACTGAGACGGTTAACAGCGAGCGACCGCGCCCAAGCATGGCCCGCCTCCAGTCCTCCATGAATTCCACGGTGAGGTTCCCCGGCATCCGGCCGTGCGCAATAGCGTATTCGATAATCCCGATGCAGCCACGAGCTTTTCCCTTCAGGGCCAGTCGGATAGGCAACCACGACTTGCGCAGCATATATGCCCTCGAAGCCCAGCCACCGAGTTCATGGGCAAGGTCGAGCAGCTTGTTCTTGTTGCATACATACTGAACCGCAGACTGATGATCACCGTCTAGCCCCTTGATGTATGCGATCAAACGTGAATCAATCTCGACCAGATCGTTAAGATGAGTGCTTTCTATCGGTACCCCGAGCATTTTGGACAGGTGCTTACAGGTGGTCCGCAGCGCGCTTAAGAGTCTCTTTATCGCCGGCGAGTTCTGTGAAGGCCCCTTGTACTTGCGCTCGGTCGCCGAGAGGGCTTCTGCGACAGTATCGATGGTCTGCGGTCGCAGTTGGTGAGGAAGAAGCGTTGAATCAATGCAGGAACTCATTCCTTGCCTCCGTGAAGATCGAGAGATGGGATTGGGCAGACGTCTGCGATTTGGCTGCACGCCATATTTGGCGCTGAGACCGTTGCGTACGCCGTCGCATATTCAAAAAACCTAATCAGAGAATCGGGTATTGTCCGGATCGATTGCACACGGAACAATCTGACTTGGAGCGGGTCATACAGAGAGTCCGTGCGGATGGTCCTGGCAGGGAGTCGCGAATTGGGAACTTGCCAGGCGGGCCCCGTAAATGCCGGAACCAATGGCAGCGAAAAAGTTAAGTTCCGACGAACTTCACAGGCCATCAACGATATGATCCGGCACCGCAGCGCGCCGCCATTCCGCGTTGGTCATCGCGAGAGGAGGTTTTGTACGGGGCCAACCAAGCCGCGGAGGTCCGCACAAATTGTTTAAATGGAGAAGTAGGGAAGGGCAGGTCAAATACGGGCGGTCGGAGGTTTCTCGGCCTTACAACCACCGCCGCTCAAGATAGCGAAAGCCGGCAACGCTTCTCCCCATTCTCATGGAGATTCGGGCCTTCCAAACCTCACCTGAAATCCCCTCTAGTAATATAGCGAGTTCAAACTAGGTGTTTTGTCGCATCCATTCAAAAAACTTTGTCGAATCACGTAACCATCGGTTCCGATGCTGGGTTGTTTCCATGCCGATACCGTGCCAAGCGATTGCGCAATATCGAGGGATTGCAACCCAGCCGGAGGGCAATCTCATCCTGGGCGTATCCAGCCATGAGATCCTGAGCGACTCGGCAGACAAACAGGTCGGAGATTCTCCCAATGTTGCCGACTCGCTCGGTGAATGTGTCCCGCGTCGCTTGGTACGCGAGAAGATCGAAGGTCTCCCCGGCTTATAACGGATCCCATTGTTTGTCAGCGATATTGTCCCTTAGCGTTGGCTATTCGGACCGGTAAAACGCACCTATTTGTGTCACTGTCCGATAAGGCGACTATACCGCCTAGTGACGACAAGCGCGTTTCCACAGGAGTTGTGTCGCACCCGCTCCGGACCGCTTTTTGCCGTGGAGCATGGTCCGGGGTGACTAATCCTGGCAGCCTTCGTCAAGCTCGATATCGATGTTGATTTTGCGGATGCGAACCCTTCGGACCTTCTCATGTTTTGTGTCGATGCAGGTGTCGATACACTTGAGCAGGGAGGTGGCGATCTTTTCGCACTCGCTGCCCGTGCCGCCGCCATGTGAAGGAGGGTTGATCACCGCCGTACGACGGGAGATGAGCCGGTCGCGCACACGATGAATCGCCTGCAGATCCAGTTGGTCGTCCGTCTTGATCGGGACGAAGCGCATGTTCTTGCGTTCAACTGCCTCGGCGATCGCCTCCGCATCGACGAAGTCGTTCTTGTTGGACTTCACAAACGGCTTGGCGAACTGGGCTGCGATCAGTCGAACCTCGTGTCCCTGCTTCCGCAGAGCCCGTCCGAGAAAATGCGCACCTGAGCAGGCCTCTAGGCCGATCAGCGAGGTCTGCATGTTCGCGGTATAGGCCAGTAGTTGCTTCCGTGTGAACTTCTTGCGCACGAGCACCTTGCCGGCTGCCCCCAGCGCCACCCAGTGAAAGGTCGTCTTCCCAAGGTCGATGCCAACCGAATGAATCTGCATGATGATGATCCTCCTCATAACTGCTACCCACATCCTCTGTCAGTCAGAGGATGCAAGCGGCGGACCATCTCATTAGTCGTCTTCTTTTTACCTTGGGCTCTGGTCCCTATGGACGTAAAACCGCCAACTCGCCAACAACCCCGGTCGACAGCACACTCCGCTACTCCAATGCATGTCATCCTAAGCCGCAATCGTGCGACCAACCAGGCACAATACCAATTCAAGACCCTTAGGCGTTATCGAGGCTAGTCTGCGTGAATGGTTCTTCATTCCCCCCGCGGCAGATTGATAGCACCTTCTTCACTCTTCGCGCATCAACATCACGGGATTCACGGCAAGTGCCTTTTGCGCTGGAATCCACGCCGCGACCAGCCCCAGGACCAGCATTGTGAAAACCACACCGGCCAGGACCACCGGTTCCTTCGGCGCGGCCTGGTACACGATGTACAAAAGCACTTTCGAAGCCAGAACGCCCAGCACCACGCCGGCTACCGATCCCACAGCCAGCACCACAAATGCTCGACTCAGGGCCGCACGCAATACCTGGTTCCGCCGCGCACCGAGCGCCATGCGAATCCCCAGTTCGCGCAGCCGCTTGCTCACGGTGTAGGAGGCCATGCCGAAGATTCCTGTCACGGCCAGCATGGCGCCGAGCATCCCCAGGACTCCGAGCGCCACTGTAGCCACCCGGGCAGCAAACAACGCCCAGCCCATCTCGTGGTTCCACGTCCTTACAATGAATGGCAAGCCCGCATCGAGCCCGCGGATGGTACGCTCGAGGGCGCCGGAAATCTCTGCCGGATGAGCGGGAGGTCGATATGTTTGTCGTTCTTGACGGGCAAATCGATATGTCTCTTCCTGCCTTAAGTGGAGAGTCCAAAATCATCGCCCACCATCAAAGGTTCGACTTCTCCGGCGAGTTGAATCTCCTGAACTCTCAGGGATCGCTCGTAGAAGCGCGGACAGTTGGGGAGAGCCACCTTCTTCGCATACCGCGTAGAGGACTGCAGCGACTCATGCGCGCGGAGGGCGATATCGCGAATCTCATTATGCAGGCGACTATCTGGCGTCGCATTGGCATCATCAAAGAAGCTGGCGGGGGAGTTGTGCTCAGGGGATTCGCCGGCGATGTAGAGACGATACAACTCCAGCGCTTCCTCCTCCGCAACACGTATCCGCACAGAATAGTCGAAACGACAGAAGAGGTATCGATTCAGGTCGGTGATTCCCGATCCGACCATGACCCTACTCTTCCGGCTGTCGTCCTCTCCGATGGACGCACCTTGCATCGGCCCACCATCACGCAACTCGCCGATGAGCTAGGCATCACCGAGCTTCCTGACCCGCATATGATTTATGACGTGACAGTCGTCGGGGCTGGCCCCTCAGGTCTCGCTGCTGCTGTCTATGCGGCGTCTGAAGGGCTCTGCACCATTGTGATCGAGGGCATCGCACCCGGAGGTCAGGCAGGCACCAGTTCAAAGATTGAAAACTATCTCGGCTTCCCCACGGGGATCTCCGGCCAACGCCTTGCGAGTCGCGCCCAGTTGCAGGCGCTGAAGTTTGGAGTGCGATTGGCAATCTCCAGAGATGTAATCACGGCGGAGCAGATCGATGGCATCCATAAACTGACACTGGCGGGCGGTGCTCCCGTCTGCTCGCGCTCTGTGGTCGTGGCCTCCGGGGCGCAGTACCGCAGACTTTCGGTTGCAAACTATAGCCAGTTTGAAAATCGCGGAATCTATTATGCGGCAACCGCGATGGAATCCTTGCTGTGCCGCGACGATGACGTGATCGTGGTGGGTGGTGGCAACTCAGCGGGGCAAGCCGCGATGTTTCTTTCGGGCATCGCCAAACAGGGCATTTAAGAGCGCGAGTCCCGAGAGGGAAAAATCGTTGATTCTTGTTTCCGAAGAAATATTCATATGATCCTTTCATTGGGTTGGAGGCGTGAGACACCGTTTATGTTACGTGGGCGGCGCGAAGCTTTCGGCGGGCTGCTCAACTAAAAAAGAGTAATCCGCAATTGGCGGTTCATTGACCATGCCTAAAAGTCTGGGAATCTTTGAAGCATTGTGAATGGCCACCGCCGCCGCGTTGCGGAATTGACTGGCGTGCGGGGTCCCGATTCCGATACGGCACTAAACTCGCCACGTTTTGCGGCGAAAGCGGCCACGGCGGCGAGACCACAGAAGAAGCAACCCAGTTTGTCTCGTCAATGCCAACGGAATACTCGTGCTCTCCTGGGAGGAGCAAACGGTCGTCTGCAGCCATCAAGAGCGCGAATCCGCCTGCAACACCGATATGTGGTTGCAACTAAATGGTCTGAACTGGTGAGTCAGTCGACTTCGGACCGGTTAGCACCTGATCGCGGATTGGACAGCTAGTCGTCGTCATCGCAGCGATGACAGCAAGCGCTGCAATCGCCGCAGCAGCAAGCGGTAATCAACAAATAGAGGAGGACAGAGGGAAAGAAGATCACGGCAAGGATCCGTCTTATCGGATGCCAGCTATAGAAGCCTATTTCACCCTGCGGAAGAAAAACCAAGACGTATACCAGTGCCCCGTCAACGAACAAGTTGACGAAAGCGCCGGCTTTCGTGGCAAGAGAAGAATGAATAGAAAAGGAAAGAAGATCCAACATTTAAGGTTCTTTCTGTGGGGTTACCGCCATGTCTCATGCGAAGTCATAACGCCAATTACCTCAAAGGTTTACCAAAACGAACTTGGCGCTGTGTTATTAAGCTTATGATCAGTTCGGTTCTGGCTATACTGCAAAGCTCATCAGTTGCACCACCCAGACTCATACGGTGGTTTTGTCTACCTCCTCTTCAAGAGAAATGGATTCGGCAAAAGCCGAGCTGTTATCATTTCGGCGTTCATTGTTCGTCTCGCGCGCATTAGCGCTATTTGATTGGCTGATTATTCCCCGCAGGAGGACTTGGACGACACGTTCACACTTCCGGCGAATGTCGAAAAGTCCGCAAGAAGGGGGTCGAACGGCCGTAGGCGACGCGTACGTCCGTGACTTATCTGTTCGGAGGGAATGATCGCGATGTCTGAGAAGAAGCGATTGTCGTAGAAGATCCAATCAGCAACTCGGAGAAGCAGGTGTTCGCGACTACTCGTGGCAACGCGGACCTCATCGCGAAGGAGACGAACAGAGATAAATGGTCCGACTATCGGGCCTAGTTCGCCGGGTATATGAGACTCATGGTCGACAGACGAATGCCCGTCGCGGAGTTCTAGGAAAAGAGGCATAAAGTGCTCCTGATTGAAGAGGTGAGTTCAAAGCGGTTGGGTTGTGAAGTGGGATTTGGGATTTAGGCTAGACAGGCGCAGTTGTTCAAGGACCCTCCCATATATTTGAGGGAACTGCCGGCGCGGACCGGGGATAGTGCCTGCTGTCTCCGGTCCGATTGAAGAGAAAGGGTCCATTGGCGGGTTCACCTGCGAAGTGAGCCGTCATCGACCGAAATGAATCGAGAACGCGATGGTCTTTCTCAAGGCTGGGCTCGAATGCGAAGACGCCGAGATCGTGGGAATCTCTGGTGAGCCGGTGCACCAATTCCTTGAGCGCGGTCATGGTCGGTGACCGCTCGGCTCTGGCATTTGCCTCTTCGGTGATCCAAAAGTGGATCACTAGCCGTTGCGAGGAGCAGGCCTGGCACTGAAGAACGCTGGTCGCGATGTAGCCCGGGAAGCACCGACGCGCGAGATCGTGCCATGTGCCGCCGTCGCGGAAGGCGAGGATGAAGGCGCGGACATGGTTCTGTTCAACACTATAGAGATGCGCGGAATAGATTATGGAAGACATTGCGGGCCGCCCGGGTGATTGCCCCGGAGCGGAGACGGTGCCCTGCGATGTCCTCGACCTTCGTCCCACATCGGACCGCGGCACGTTTGATGATGTAACCCACGCTATCTGGATGCAGGTCGAGTTCGGATCGCGAGATGCGGCCTATTTGATCGATGGCACGAAACACGAATGACTATGCCCCGTTGAAAAGCACCGTCTCTCACGGCGTACGTTCAGAGGTTCCGTAAGCGCGGCGCCTTATCACCCAGCACTGGCAACATTTGAATGACCTTTAGATTTTCCATATTAGTTAAGGACTTACTCGCCGTTAACGGTCGTCGGGCCGTATATTTCAATCTCGATTCTCAATTTTCGTCGAGATTTGCATCTATTGCTATTCAACACCTCCATAACTCAAGACGATTTGCCGGCGCCGCAGCTCGTGCGGTACTAACCAAGATCGCGCACCGCTCGATATTGTTCATTGGAGAGCCGTAACAAAATATTTCCCCTCCCAATTCTTATGCAGCAATCGAGCCACCGCCGAGCTGAGTCGTCTGACAATCCATTGCCACGTCTAGCGATCTCATAGATCTTGGCGGCGTCACGAAAGATTAGCTGCCTCGGAAGTGGCACCCTTTGCCCGTCCGACCTGAAGAAACAATGCCATGCACCGCTATGGACGAACGACAGGTGGACAAGGTGCCTTCCGGCGCACTCAGTGCACCGTTTCAAGCCGGGCTTGTGCGGCGGAGGCAGCGGGTTATTGCAGGAACTGCAGATTGTGCCCGCGCGGCGCTTCCTTTTTGCAGCCCAGTTCGCGGCTCCTGCCACTCGAGTATAGGCGATTGATTGATTCATGCATAAGGGATGTGGACTTCTGTTCATCTTAATAAGACCCTCTTTCATTTGAATTAATACTTCCGTTCGCAGGCAGTGCGGGGACGCGGTCCGCGACCTGACATTCTTTGCTTGGAAATCGGTTTGGGGAAAGTTCTGGGTCGTTGGAACTGCGGCGAACGATTCTAGGCTAGATTGCGCAGTGCGGTGGTGGATTTACCCGTCTCCAGTTGCATTTTCCCAATGCGACGGCGCCAACGCTATTGATCGGGCGGCCGCAATCGGATCGGCGTCATCAATCACGCCGTCGGAAATGCGATACCAATCACCAGCGCCGATACGGATTTCGAGTTTGCCATTCTCAGTGGTGCTGATCATGTGACGATTTCCGCGATTGGGGACTAGGCGCTCAAGTTCCATCAAGAACTTCGTTAAGAATTCGACAACATCAAGCATTTGAGTTTCGTCTCCTTCACTTTGGGTACTTTTGGTGAACCACGACTGATACTTTGCCTATGATGCAAAGCGAGTTAAAAGTTGAACAGGCTCTGGCGGTCTCCGGTTCATGCCGATGGAGCGACGAACATTGGTACCGGATGCCGGTGAAGTAGCGTTAGATCAACTTATGGTTGAGAACAATACGCGGCTCGTCATGGTGCTTCGAGCGACGAGCGAGGCTAGCGTCAGTGACGTCCCTTGACGATGTGCTTCGCGATCTTATCGTCGGCGGAAGCCCAGTGACTCTTCTGTGCGGAAGCCTGAACAAGAAGCAGGCACGTTTTCGAGCAAAAAAGCGTGCGCTTTGCCCGCAAACGCCCTCCTTGTACGTGTTTCCCCCGGGAGGCTTCACGCCAGTCCGAAGTCCGGCTATTTGCCCGCCGCCATGTTTGCCAAAGCCTCCCGCGCAAGGTGGTGAGACATATGGTTATCGGCAAGAATCAGGGTCTTCTGGAACGATTCTCTCGCCTGCTCCCGTTGATTGAGAGCAGCTTCCAGGATGCCAACCGTAAACTGCCAATAGCCGGAGTGTGTACTGGCCGCCAGGCTCCTCTCCGCTTCAGCCAGCGTCGCGGTAAGCCGCTCGTCCGCCATTGCCTGATCGTAAGTGCCCAGCGATTTCTGCGCCTGGAGCGCCCAAACCAGATCCGCCTCATCGACGCCTGTCGCGGCTTTACGCAACAGGTCCTCGGACTCCTTAGTGCGGCCGCAACTGCGTGCAATTTCAGCGAGTTTCAGGTACTCCCGCGGCGAGCTTCCATCCAGGTTCTTGCCGTCAAGCAGACCTTGTGCCTCGGTGCAGTTGTGTGCCTTGGCCCACGCTTCAGCCTGCATCAACTTGACCTCGAACAAGACCTGTCCGGATGTTGTTCCCCCCTCTTCGCTGGCGAAGAATCGATCCTTGAAAAGCGCGAGAGCGGGTCCGTACTGCGCCGCTTCAGCCCGCGTCAACGCAAGCTGATAGACCAGGCTCGCAGGCATCTTTGAATCTTTGGCGTCGGCGGAAGGATATTGAGACAGGACGGTTGCACGCTCTGCGGCCGAGGCTCCCGTCACGCTCATTGCTTCATCCAGGCCGGCGTAACCTTCCGGGTTTTCCTGGTCATTGCGAATCGCCTCACGGAATGCGGCCAGCGCGCTTTTTGGGTCGCCTTTCATCCTCAGCAACGCATTTCCCATGTCCACATCGATGACCTGCAAGTTTGGAGCAAGCTGTTTTGCCTTCTCCCAATGGGCCATCCCCTGGTCGATTTGCCCCTTGGAAAAGAGCAGGGTGCCGAGCAGGTAATGAACGGTGGCATCTCTATCGTTCGCGGCCAGAGCGGCGTCCAATACAATTCTGTCGGTATCCGTGGAAGGGAATACGAGTTTCACGGAAAGCTCTGACGCTGCCTGCCAGTTCTGCCGCGCATCGGCGCCGAGTTTTTGCTTGCAGTACGCGGCGTAGTAGAGCACCAATGGGTGCTTCTGTGGCAACACCGAGCAAGGTTCACTTTGGTCTGCGGGCACAGAAGGATAGGTTCGATCGAGAACGGTCAGAGCCTTTTTATAGAGGCCAAGCTGCATGTACTCAGCCGCCACTCGAAGGACGCGGTAAGGATCGGCCGCCATGGATTGCAGGTCCGTTTTCACGGTGTCTTCTTTCAAGAAGGCGCTCAGCGGGTTCGCGCTTAGACTCAGACTCGCCAAACGGTCCGCTTCAGAGTCTTTCCCCAACGCGCGGAGTACGGCCTCCAATTCCTCTTGTGCACGAACGTTGGCGGGCTGTGCTTCCACGGCCGATTGCAAGAAGAGCGCTGCACTCCGCAGGTCGCCTTCCCGCGCCCGCAATTCTGCCAGGCGGATCGCAGCCGGGGCGCGTAGGTCAGCTTGACGGTAAGCGACCTCATAAGATGCCTGGGCCTCGCGCGCGTGTCCCAGTCCCTCTTCGGCAATTCCCAGGTAATAGCCTATCTCTGAATTGGACGTCTCACGCATTTGCGCCGGAATCAGCAATCGTTCTGCTTCGCCGAATCGCTGTAAAGACGCGGCCAATCTTCCTGCGGCAACCTCGAGCGACTGGCTTTGCGGATACTTCTTGAGCGCGCTCTCATATGTTGCAAGTGCAACTACAGCCTTTCCGCCCAACTCCTGATTTCTGCCCACCTGCAGCCAGTCGTCTGTAGTCCTGGCCGCCGGCTCAGGAAACCGCAACGCTTCGTTACGCCCCGTTTTAATCGTCGATACCGGGTCCCAATCGTACTCGCCGTCGGTCTGCTTCAATAGCGAGTCGCCCGTGCGATCCTTCAACTCGAACGTTATCTTTCCGGCCGGTTCATTGATTGGGACAGAATGTGTCCAGGTTGTCTCCGGCGTCAGGTCCGTGGTTCCAGCCCAGAGAGAGGTTCCATTCTGCGTCAGTGAAACCTGCGCGCCTTGTATGCGTTCATTCACATTCAACGCCACTGCGACATTGGAGCCTTGCACATCGAAATGAACCACGCCAGTTTTATTCGCCCGGGATATTCCACCCGTCCCACGCGCCGGCATCCAGAATTCGCTAAAGCGAATGGTCTGCCCCGGCTCTAGAAACGCATATGTTTCCTGATTGCGGAAGAGGCCCGCCTGCACTTCAGCGTAAGCGCTGTTGTTATCGGAAAGATTGGTGCGCCATTCAAGGTCCGCCTTATCGACGCCCCATGACCAGATCTTCTTGCCTGGCAGGTCGCCATATTCTGCGTAATGAACGATCCCTGTCTTCGTGTGGGGATGCCAGATGCCCATGAACGGTTCATGGGTTCCATGCGCGAAGACCGACACTGGTCCGTCGGTCTGATTCTTGATAATTCTCAGGTCCTTGCCCTCCGCGTCGATTGGCCATGGATGTACGTCCGCGAACCCATGAGCGGCGACAAAGCGCATGGGGTATTCAACACGCGAATCGTCCCATACCTGGATGCCGGCGTTGTTCCACCAATAGTAGCGATGACGAATGTCGCTGCGGTTACAGAGGGTCACCTTCTCTTCCAATAGCGTGGAGCCGGGCCTCAAGACCAGTTCCACTCCCCATTGCATGCCGTATGGTCGATCGATGTTGCCCACCCAAACCGACGCACTTCCGTCGTCATGGGACGCATAGGCAAAGTCCACCGGCGACATGGAGACCCAATTATGCGAGACGGGAAAGTTGAATTCGATGCCGAATGCGGCCCAAGCTCCGCGGTACCCGATCTGTGCTTTCTTGATCGAAGGGTTGGCGTAGAACATCGGCTGGCCGCTGATCTTGTCGATGCACGTGTAGAGGTGGCCGCCGATATCCGGCAACACGGAGCACTTCAGATATTCATTCTCGAGAAATATCGCACGCCACGCGTGGTCTGCCTTCACGCCGGTGAGGTTCGTTCTCAGCGTATAGGGATAGTTGAAGCTGTTTGTCTGATAGCTATCGAACGGAGGGTTCGGATCCGGCTGGCCCTCTTCATAGGCGGCCAGGGCAAGCGTGCCTTGCCAGACCTTCACTTGAGTTGCAGCAGGTTGGCAAACCGCAGAGAGCGTTGTTCCGGCCAACAACAAGGCCAAGCAAGACGATACCTTCATGAATCCCCGTTTCCTCGCGAAGCCCTTCGTTCAGGCAGCAGAGAATGGAACTGTGCTTCGTTCGTTTTATTTCGAACGGAGTGTTTTATTTGGCAAGTATACATTATTCTTATGCCTACTTTTGTCGTCTTTTACTATGTATAATCCTTCATATACTTGTACTTTGAGAGACTGCACGGATCAAAATTCAGGGTAATGCGGGATGTCAGTCGGAAAGCCATGAAAGCGAGGGCCTGGCGGATGAGGTCGAAAAGGTACGGAAGCCTGACGCCGGGTCTCGCAATTCTGCTTTCCATTGTCACGCTCGCCGGATCCACCCAAAAGCCGGGCGCTACTAGCTGGAAAATCATCGGTCCCGGCGGAGGCGGCACAACCTACTACCCGACGATCAGTCCTCACGATTCCCGGATTGCCGTTGAGGCCTCGGACATGACCGGCGACTATGTTACCCTCAACAGCGGCCTTTCCTGGCACATGTTCAATCTCCGCGAGGGGATCTCGGCATTCGCCTTCGATCCGGTGGACCCGCGAACGATCTACGCTGCGAATGCTGCCCTGTGGCGCAGCAGCGACCTGGGGCAGACGTGGAAGATGGTCTTCCCCAACCCCGCTCGCAACACTGTCGAGCACCAGATCGGCGACCGCGCGAACTACAGCCTGACCTCGGGCGATCCAGCCTACCCTGGAGGGGATATCACTGCCATCGTCATCGCTCCCGGGAAAGATGGCCAAGAAGGGCGGGAGCATCTTTATCTCTCCTTTCAACCGAGGGGCCATTCCCGCATCGATGTGAGCGGCCAGCCCGATGTAGCGGTGATTGTTGCCTCCGCGGACGGCGGCATTTCCTGGACGCGTGTGGCAACCCTGCCCCAGCGTGTCCTGCTACTCACCTCGCAGGACTCCGGCCTGATCGTCCTATCCGGATCTGGTGCCTACCGCATCGCTAACGATGGAAGCACCACTGAATTGGGCAGCATCCCATCCGGGATTCGAGCGGCAAGCTCGGCACATTCCGGTGGCGCGGTCTGGATCTATGCAACGGGCCAGGACGGAAAGGTCTATCTCTCCCAGGATTCCGGCCTGCACTTTCGACCGGTCACGCCCAAACTCCAACAAACGGCCGGCAACTTTGAAGCCATCGCCGCTTGCGATCGTCATCCGGAATTTGCCTATGCCGGCTTCCGCGGGCTTCAAATCGGCGAGGGCAAGGAGAACCTGTTCAACGGCATCGCCAAGACCACGGACGGCGGGCACACGTGGAAGATTGTTTTCAAGGAATCGGACCACGCTGCGGCCAATCTGAGCGGGACATGGGTGGAGCAGCGCGCGAGGCAGGAGAACACTTCAATCTGGTTCGACGCGCCTTCCGGCCTGGGTGTGGCGCCCAATAACCCCGCGGTCGTTTATGCGACCGACCTGTTCCGCACGTATCGCACGCTGGACGGCGGCGCAATCTGGCAGGAGACGAATTCAAAGGGATTGGACGACGGCAGTTGGGTCTCTCGCGGCGTCGATTTAACAACCAACTACGGCGTGCAGTTCGACCCCTTCGATTCGCAGCACATCTTTATCGATAACACCGACATGGGACTCTTCCAGAGCACGAACGGGGGAAAATCCTGGCGCAGCACGTCAGAGGGTATTTCTGAAGATTGGCGCAACACCACCTACTG
The DNA here is from genome assembly GCA_003151985.1 of Acidobacteriaceae bacterium. Taxonomy (GTDB): domain Bacteria; phylum Acidobacteriota; class Terriglobia; order Terriglobales; family Acidobacteriaceae; genus Telmatobacter. Next base: position 40,055 of record PLZC01000254.1, on the reverse strand, counting down.
GCTCGCTTTCGATCCCAGCCAGCGAGGTCTCATCTGGGCAGCCTTCAGCGGCACTCACGATCTGCCTCACCCCAAGATGTGGCGAGGCCGCGGCACCGGGCAGTTCACCGGCGGCGTTGGCGTCTCAACCGACGGCGGCAATCACTGGGAGCCCAGCGGACCGGGAATTCCGACGCACTCAATTACCCACATTCTCCTCGACCCAGCGAGTCCCGCCGGCAATCGCGTTCTGTATGCTTGCGCGTTTGGTCTGGGCGTTTACAAGTCCACTGACAACGGCCGAAGCTGGACCAGGAAGAACAACGGCATTATCGGCGAAGAACCTCTCGCCTGGCGCATCACTGCGTCCCAGGACGGGTCTCTCTACCTTGTCGTCTCCCGTCGCAGCGAGGGCTTGGACCGCTCATTGTCTGGAGCTGGAGCGGTTTACCGCTCGACGGACAAGGCGGAACACTGGCAACGCATCGCGCTCCCTGCTGGCGTGACCGGGCCAACCGGACTGGAGATTGACCCACGCGATTCTCTGCGCCTCTACCTCAGCGCCTGGGGCCGGATGGGCGAGGCCGCCGATGAGAACGGCGGTGTCTTTGCCAGCGATGACGGAGGCAAGACCTGGCGGGCCCTCTTCACGGAACTGCAGCACGTCTACGACGTGACTATCGATCCGAACCATCCCGACACGCTCTACTTCACTGGCTCCGACGTTGCCGCCTACCGCTCGACGGATCGTGGCGCTCATTGGACACGCATCAAGGGCTATGACTTCAAGCAAGGCAACCGAATTCTCATCGACCCCAACGACCAAACCCAAATCTACATCACCACATACGGCGGCGGAGTGTGGCACGGCCCGGCAGTTGGCGCCGCGAATCCACCCGAGGCTGTTGTGACTCCCGTACCGGTCGCCCACTAACGGCACAGACACTTCGCTTAAGGAGCCCTCCCCAGGAATGGAAGCAGGTGGATCATGACATACGACTCAAACTACGGAACTGACCGTCGCACTTTTGTGAAGCTGGCGGCGGGCACAATGCTCGCGACAGGAATGAGCGCGCCCGCTTTTGCGCGAATGGGCCTTGACGCAGCGAAGCAGAAGAAAATCTACCCTGACCGTTGGGTCTACGTGAGCAGCTCCTTCAAAACCGACAAGGACGTTGAGGAAGTGCGTGAAATCGCGCGGACGGCATCGGAACATGGCTTGACTGCGATTGTCTTGTCGGGCATGGACCGCATCGGCCTCTGGCCGCCGGAATACCTGGAACGTCTGCGCAAGGTCAAGGCGATTGCCGATAGCTATCATCTTGAAATCATTCCGTCCGGATTCAACATCGGCTACGGCGGAGCCATCCTGGAACACAACAAGAATCTGGCTGAAGGCATGCTGGTAAAGGACGCTCTGTTCGTCGTGCAGGATGGAGTGGCCCGCTTTGTCGCGGACTCGCCGGCAAAGCTCGAAAACGGCGGCTTTGAACAATTTGAAGGCGACCGGTTCAGCGCTTTCGATAAACAGGACGATCCTGGCAAGAAGACCTTCGTCGACACAAATGCTTCTCATGGCGGCAAGGCCTCACTGCGGATCGAGAACTTCGGCGATACGAAGGCAGGCATCGCACGAGTGGTGCAGGCGATTCGCGTGACCCCCAATAGGTGCTATCGCGTGAGCGCATGGGTCAAAACGGAAGATGTTGACCCGGCAGGGCTGTTCAGCATCAAGGCGTTCACGTCCGATGGGCGCGACTTGTGTCCCTTCGAACCGCCCGCTCCGGCTCCAACTTCAGACTGGCGACAGGTGACAACCGCATTCAACAGTTGGTACGCCGATCGCATAGAGTTGAACTTCGGTGTCTTCGAAGGCGTAAAAGGCAAGGTCTGGGTTGACGATGTGGCGATCGAAGAGGTGGGCCTGATGAACGTGGTCCGGCGCAAGGGCACGCCTCTGACTGTGCACGACGAGGCCACCGGAATCGTCGCCGAGGAGGGCCGCGACTTTGCCGTAGTAAGCGACCCGAATCTCGATTTCCAATGGACTCACGAAATGCCCTCCATTCGCTTGGTTCCAGCGACCCGGATCAAGAATGGCGCACGGTTGCGCGTCAGCTACTATCACGGCACAACCATCTATAACGATCAGGTCTCCGCGTGTCCGTCGGAGGCACAGACGTACGAAATATGGAAGCAGCAGATTCCGCTGATTGAGAAGTACCTGGCCCCGAAGCGATATTTCCTGGGCATCGATGAGGTACGCCTGCTTAACCGTTGCGAGGCATGCCGAAGCAGGAATTTGCCTGCGGCGGAGCTTCTCGGCCAAGTGACGCAGTGGCTCTACAACCAAGTGCGCGCGGCCAACCCAAAAGCCGAAGTCTACATATGGTCGGATATGTTCGACCCCAACCACAACTCGGTTCGCCAGTATTACTTCGTCGACGGGTCGCTGGAGAACACGTGGCAGTATCTGCCGAAGGATATGGGATTGATCCTGTGGTATTTCGACAAGCGGCGTGAGAGCCTGGACTTCTTTTCATCGCGAGGCTTCAAGACGATTGCTGGATCCTACTACGATGGAGAGGACCTCAAGGATCCCGAAGGCTGGCTGGAAGCAATGGATGGCACGCCGAACGCGGCCGGGATCATGTACACAACGTGGTCGACCAAGTACAAGCTTCTGGGGGCATTCGGAGATCTTGTTTCGAAGCGTCCGTAGCGGTCGGCCCAGATCGGGTTAACGGTCCGGCAGTCCGTCCGATGCCTATGAAAGCGGGAACAATGAAAATGCGGTTGAATATCGGTATCGGACAAGGGTTGAGTTTCGCGATCCTTCTGGCTTTCACCTCGCTTGCCGGCTTCGCGCAAGAGCCAGGCTCCGGCGGCTGGGAGATAGTCGGCCCCGGCGGGGGCGGCACCACCATCGGGCCAACGATTAGTCCCTTCAATTCGCATCTTGTTGTTGAACATTGCGATATGACCGGCGGGTACGTGACCAGCGACGACGGCCTGTCATGGCACATGTTCAATCTCCGCGGCGGCATCGATGTACTCGCATTCGATCCCGTGGACCCACAGGTAATTTATGCCGGGAACGCGGCCCTATGGCGGACGAGCGACGCCGGGCGAACCTGGAAGATGGTATTTCCCAGCCCCGGCAGCAACACGGTCGAACATCAACTCGGCGATCACTCCGACTATAGTCTGACCTCGAGCGATCCAGCCTATCCCGGCGGCGATATTTCTGCACTTGCAATCGCTCCGCCGAAAGATGGCGGCAAGGGGCCGGAGCACCTTTATCTTGCTTTTCATCGCAAGGGACAACCCGCGGTAGTCGTCTCCTCTGCAGACGGCGGAATCTCCTGGAATCGCCTGGCAACCTTGCCCCAAAGCGTCCTATTCCTCGCTGCGAAGGATTACGGTCTGATCGCATTGTCCGGCTCTGTCGCCTATCGCATCGCGCCCGATGGAAGCTCGACTGAGCTGGGCGGCATTCCATCCGGCTTCCGGGCGGCCAGCGCCGGCCAATCCAAAGACTCGGTCTGGATCTATGCGACCGGCCAGGACGGAAAAGTCTACCTTTCCCAGGATTCCGGCCGGCACTTTGCAACGGTCACGCTCGAACTCCAACAAACGGCCGGCAAGTTTGAGGCCATTGCGGCCAGCGACCGCCATCCGGAATTCGCTTATGCAGGGTTTCGCGGCCTTCAAATCGGTGAGGGGAAAGCGAACCTGTTCAACGGCATCGCCAAGACCACGGACGGCGGCCACACGTGGAAGATCGTATTCAAAGAATCGAACCAGCCATCCACAAACCTGGACGCAACCTGGATCGAACAGCGTGCCGGGCAGGGGAACGAGAACATCTGGTTTGACACGCCCTACAGCCTGGCGGTGGCGCCTGCCAACCCGGACGTTGTCTACGCGAGCGACCTCTTCCGCACATATCGCACTCTCGACGGCGGGGCAACCTGGCAGGAGATGAACTCCAAGCGAGCCGGCGACGACCGTTGGACCTCACGCGGCCTCGATGTAACCACAAACTACGGCGTGCAATTCGATCCCTTCGATTTGCGCCACATCTACATGGACAACACGGACATGGGCCTCTTTCAGAGCGCGGATCGCGGGCAATCCTGGCGAAGCACCACTGAAGGAGTCCCCGAGGCCTGGCGCAACACCACCTACTGGCTCGCCTTCGACCCGACCCAGCGCGGCCTCGTTTGGGGGGCCTTCAGCGGCGCGCACGATCTTCCTCGTCCCAAGATGTGGCGAAGCCGCAGCCCGCGACATTTTACCGGTGGCGTGGCCGTATCAACCGATGGCGGCAACCACTGGCAGCCGAGCGGGACAGGCCTTCCACCGGATTCCATCACCCACATTCTTCTCGATCCCTCCAGCCCCGCCGGCAGCCGCACCCTCTACGCGTGCGCCTTTGGCCGCGGAGTGTACAAGTCGACCGACAACGGCCGCACCTGGAGCGAAAAGAACACCGGAATCGTTGGCGAAGAACCGTTCGCCTGGCGCGTCACTCCGTCTCAGGACGGGTCGCTCTACCTCGTTGTATCCCGTCGCAGCGAGGGCAAAGAGCGCTCTCCGTCCGGAGTCGGGACGCTCTACCGCTCAACCGACAAGGCGGATCACTGGCAGCGCGTCGAACTGCCTGCAGGTGTCACGGGGCCGACCGGTCTGGAAATCGATCCGCGCGACCCGCAGCGGCTCTATCTCACTGCGTGGGGACAGGAAGAAGATGACGCGGACCGGAACGGCGGCGTGTATGCCTCCGATAATGGAGGCAAGACCTGGCAACCCCTCTTTACAAAGTCGCAGCACGTCTATGACCTGACCATCGACCCGCACAATCCCGACACTCTCTACATGGCCGGTTTTGACGCCGCGGCCTATCGGTCAACGGACCGCGGGGTCCATTGGGCGCGCATCAGGGGTTACGACTTCAAGTGGGGCCATCGAGTTATTCTCGACCCCAACGACGCCACGCAAATCTACATCACCACGTACGGCGGCGGAGTGTGGCACGGACCGGCCGCGGGCTCTGCAATCCCGCCCGAGGCCGACCAATCCCGGGTTCCTATCGCCGTGGCTCGCTGAGACCTGATGCATGTGGACTAAATTGAAAGCCGCAGTTCTCGCGCGGCACCGCAGGTTGGCAACAGAATCGTGGCCAATTTGCTTCGATAGGAGATCATTTGTGATGAGACGGACGAATTCGAAGCTTGCATTGCTGCTTGTGCTTTCTACTCTGCCTGTCTGGCTTGGAAGCGCGGCACAGGGACAGTCCCCCTCTGAGCGTGACTCGATCCATGGCGGCAGTCTCACGGTTGAAGCATTCGGCGACGGTTTCTATTCTTTGCGGTCAACGGCGATTCCTGGTAAAGTCCTTCGTTCAGAGGTCGAGGCAGATACGGCTGGAGGAACACTTAGATCCTCAATGTTTCCCCGGCATTTGAGATCGATTGCCCCTTTTCGCGACGAGTTGGGATCGGGCGATCTTTTGACGATCACGCACACCGGGTTGCCCGGCACGCCCGACCTGGTTTGCGAGTTTCGCGTGTATAAGGACCGGCCCTGGGGAGACATCGCTGTGAGCGTAAGGAACTCGACCGGCAAGCCCCTCGAGGTGCATGCACTGAGCGTGGTGAAGAGCATCGCCAGCCAGGTGGTGCAGTTGAACGGTCCTGCCTCGGCGGACCGTGTTCTTTCCGACGACTTTACCGAAAACCCTGTGAAATTGATGGATCTTGGTGAGCCAGACGATGGCGTCCACCTGGGCTTCGGAAGCCAACTCATCTACAACCGGAAGAGCGGCGAAAGCTTTTTCCTGGGAGCGCTCACTGCCGACAGGTTGCTAACCGGCTTTCACCTGCGGAGCACCTCAGGCGCCGATGCGCATTTGCTTTCGTACGAGGTTTCGGACGCCGGATCCGACTCGGCGATGGGAGACCTGAGCCAGGGCTTCCCGTCCGGGCACTCCGATCCTTTCCGCGTACTCGTGCCGGCCGGGGCGAGCATGACTTCGGAGCGGCTGATGTTCGCCATTGGGTCCGATTACCACGAACAGCTTGAAAACTACGGTCGCGCGATTCGGATTCTGCACAAACCGCCTGTTTCCACGCCTACTCCCATTGGCTGGTGGAGCTGGACGGCCTACTACTACGGTGTGACGCAGAATGCTGTCCTCACCAATGCCGCGTGGATGGCGCAAAATCTCGAGCCACTTGGGTACAGATACTTCCAGATAGATGAGGGGTACCAGTATGCGCGCGGTGAGTACGCAACTCCGGACGGCGCCTTATTTCCCAGGGGCGTAGGATATGCGGCCCACCTGATTGAAAGTCAGGGAATCACGTTTGGACTCTGGGTGGCGCCCTTCGAGGTGTCGGAGCGCTCGTGGGTCTATGAGCACCATAAGGACTGGCTGGTGCACAACCTGGCCGGAGAGCCGATTCACATTGGCAAGGTCGGTCCGAAGACCGATGATCTGTATGCGCTGGATACGACTAATCCCGGAGCGCAGGATTATTTGCGATACACCTATCGCACGCTTGTGAAGGACTGGGGCACGCGCTTCATCAAAATGGACTTCATGGATACCTCGGCGGTGGAGGGGGTTCACTACCGTCCCAATACAACGGCGCTTGAGGCGCTGCGCATAGGACTGGAGATCATTCGTTCGACGGTGGGAGACGATGTTGTTCTCGATAAGGATGGCAGCTTCATGCTCACGCCAGTGGGGATTGTGAACGCCGGGCGCATCGGGCAGGACACCGGACACACATTTGGATCTATACACGATGCAGCTACCGGCGTTGCGGCGCGGTACTATATGAACCGAAATTTCTACATCTCCGATCCAGACGCGTTTACCGTCTCGAAGCAGGTTATCGGGGACAGGGGCTGGCATGGCAACAAGGTTCCGCTAACGTTGGACGAGGCTGAGGCTTCCATCGCGCTGTCGGCCATCTCCGGCGGCATGTTTGAGATCGGCGACGATCTGCCCACGCTTGGCGCTTCGCCGGAACGTGTCGCATTGGTAAAGAATGCGGATCTGCTCGACATGGCCCGGTTGGGTCGCGCATCCGTGCCTATCGACCTGATGACCTATCAGTCAGAGGACAAGATGCCGAGTGTTTTCCTACTTAAGGAAGACCCGCGGCAGCGGATTCTCACCGTATTCAACTGGACCGAGGAGACGCGCAGCCACACTTTTGGATCGGATGCCCTGGGGCTGAAAGCAAACGGCTCGTACACCGCGGCCTATGTGTTGCGAGGCGGCGCGGCGGCGGTTGAAAACGGCGCATTGACGATTACGCTTGCACCGCATTCCGTTCGTATGCTGAAGCTGATCGATACATCTGCGCCCGATGCGGCTCCTGCCTTCAATCTCCAAGCCCCGGCCGCTGGACTCGCCGGCGTTCTCGTGGACTTTCATACCTCTGCAGCCAACAATGATGCACCCCTGTTTGAGTACCATTGGGAGTTCGGTGACGGCGTGAGCGCGGATGGCGCCCAGGTGCACCACGCGTACACTCATGCCGGCGAGTACGCGGTGAGGATCACAGCCGAGGGGCTAAATGGACGCAAGGCGCAGAGCACGGCCGGCATTTCTATTACCGGGACAATACCAACGAGCTACAACCCAGCCGAAAAGACTCGGTATAGCGAGATAAAGTAGGGTCTTCTTCAGCGCGCAGCGCGGTGCAATTTGAACTCCTGTACAACCCGGTTGATCACTCCATCGGTTGAGGGAGAATCCGGCTGCAAGCCTTCCTTGATACAGCGAAAGAAGCCGAGCAGTTGTCCTAGAATCACGTCAAGGACCGGCATATTCTCGTCGCCCAAACTCGTCAGACCGGGGCAATCGATCATTACATCTCCGCCCCGGGCCAGATCGGGCGGAATGTCCTCGCCGAAGATGAGCTTTGCGAATCCGAGCTGCTTCTCGTTCAGCTCACGAATAAGGTCGCACTCGTATGCGCGGACCAGCGGGTCTGATGAAAGAAAGCAAACGACAAACGTGTCCGGGTGAACCGCGCTCATCAAACCGTGGCGCAGACCCAGGTATGTTTCGCTCGTTGCGAACACTCTCCCGGCAGTCATCTCGACCATCTTGAGGGCCGACTCGCGGGCGGCGCCCAGGCGTGGGCCGCTTGCCAGGTAAAACACACGATCGAAGTCCCGCCTTGCCAAGTCAGCGAGAGTGTCGACATATCTGCAAAGCAGTTCTTCGGCCGTCCTGCTGAGGCCCTGCACAAGAGCAATATACTTGTCCGGCGTTCTCAACATCCCCAGGAATGCAGCCGCCAGCACCATATTTGTAAAACTGCTGGTCATTACCAGGCTGCGGTCATTGGTTGGTTCGGCAAGCAAAACGACTTTGACGCACGGATCGTTTTCAAATTCCTTCGCCAGACGCCCTTCCGAGTTGCATGTGATGACCAGATGCCTTATGTCAGGTTCAGTATTCAATATGATTGAAATGGCCTCGACACTCTCCGGGCTGTCCCCCGACCGGCCGAATGAGACCATAAGTCCCGGGCGCACGGGGGCAATCGCTCTGCCGCCATGCGTCAACAACATCCCGCCGCCTATGGTCTGGGCTGGAATCGATAGCCTGTTCTGCAAAAGAAGCCGAACGCAATCTCCCGCATACTCAGAGCTGCCGGAGCCGGTAAGGACCAGCGTTCTGACCCCCCCAATAGTTTGCTGCAAGTCGACGGACATTGCCGCGAGTTCTTTGCCCGTTTCCATCCACGTTGCCGGCTGCTGCAGTATTTCGTGCAAAGTGTCAAAATATCCTGATTTTCGTTGTTTTTCTATGGTCGGTCCAAGCAAATCAGCGACTTCTATCTGGTCCATGGCGATGGCGGCAAGCCAAGGCTGATCGTACACAGTTTCTGAAACCGCGAGCTTACGCACAATTACCTCCAGCATAGCAGAAAAGATAATAAAACACATAAAGTATTAAAGTAAAGGAAAATTAAAGAGGGATGGAACGAGAATGAACGGGGCTTCATTTCGCCAAGAATGAACCCGCCGACACTTAATATCCTTCGTTGCCAGCGATTCGAATCAGGTTCAATTGAGCGCCAAGCTGAGGATGTTTATCTTCGTACGAAGCGTGAGTCTTTGATCGCGCTCTCCGTAAGTCGATAACAAATAACCACGTTACGGATAGTATTCCGAAGGGCATCCCAGGCGCCGCCATGAGAAGCACTCGCCCGCAAGTGTGTCCCACTTCGGTTGTCACGATGCGCCATCGATCTAAGCTCAATTCTGATCGCTAAGGAAAGCAAGCACAAGCGTAGAAAGGGACCATTTTAACGAAAAGAGTTGACTAAGGATTCGGATGTCCTTATCCTTCTAAGGATGCCACGTGCCAACAGCGCCAATCCGTTGCTGCCAGAGCAGCGACGCCGGAAGATCCTTGATTTGCTGGAACAGAAAGGGCAAATCACGGTTCGAGACCTGGTGGAACATTTTGCGATTTCGGCGGTTACCGTCCGGTCGGACTTGGATGCGCTGGGCGCTACCGGCGCTGTCGTGCGGTCCCATGGCGGCGCGGTACGGCAGTTGGAACCCACTCGTGACTATCCACTCCGCCTCAAGGCATCTGTGCATCGAGCGGAGAAGGTCCAAATAGGCCGAGCGGCTGCGAAACTGGTTCAGCCTGGCGATGTGATCATTCTCGACTCCGGCACCACTACCACTGAGGTCGCACGCCAGCTAAGAGACCGCGCGATCCATGGGATTACCGTCATCTCCAACGCCATGAGTGTCATCTCGGAGCTCGCAGATGCCCCCGGGGTTTCTGTCATTGGCATTGGAGGTGTGCTGCGCCCTGTCTCGCTGTCGTTTGTCGGGCCACAGGCGGAGGCGATGTTGCACGACCTGCATGCGGATCGGCTCTTTCTGGCTGTTGATGGATTTGATTTGGAGCACGGTCTAACTACACCGGATGTGCTGGAGGCTCATCTAAACGGCCTTCTAATGGGGGTAGCCAAGGAAATCACCGTGGTGGCAGATTCCAGCAAGCTTGGCCGGCGGAGTGTTTCTCGAATCGGTTCCACCAACCAAATCCATCGCTTGATCACCGACACCAAAGCGCCACAGGAGTTTGTCAAGGCGCTGCGAGCGCTTGGTATCGAGGTCATCCAGGCATAAAGAGATTGCGCTGTCTGCCCGCTGTCCGCCAGATAGCTCCGCGCGATGCGATGCCCAGAAGCGCCGCAGAGCTTTCCGCCCCCGTCGAGAAGGCGACAGCCGATTTCCCCTTTCGCTGGCCAACCTCCAAACCGGCCCAACGTTGGAATGAGCCCATTGCCGTGCTGGACGCAAAATCCGCCGGTCAATCCGGTTGCCCCGGCATTGTTCGGGGATAATATCCCTCCTCCGGAGGATGGCGTGAGGTCGCTGACCGAAAATCGTAAGGGCAAGCGCTCTTCCGAGAAGGTATTGCGCGTTCTTTTATTTACTTTCGTATTATGTTTTATTGCCTTTGACCTGCTTTGTATGTTATTGTTCCCCATTAACTCTGTAAGTCAAAGATGGCGGCATGCTCAAATTACAGCCAAAACAGCGGTTTCAACCCGCAGAAGAGGACCGAGGAAAATGGGAATCGATCAATTGGGGCAGGCAAACCGGCGCGTTATCGCTCTCTTGCTAGTGCTTGGCTTTTGCTGCGTATTTTCAGCGCGAACTGCATTATGCCAGGTTGACCAGGGAGCCGTTACCGGTGTGGTGAAAGACGCAAGTGGCGCGGTCATCCCCCACGCCCAAGTGACGCTCACCAATACCGACACGAATTTCGTATTGCAGGGCCAATCGGATGGAAAAGGGGAATATGTCTTTTCCCCGATCAAGATCGGCAACTACACGGTCAGCGCCACAGCTCCAGGGTTTGAGACAACGACCCAGGAGAAAGTGCGGGTAAATATCCAGGACCGCTTGAGCATCGATATCACCCTAAAACCCGGCCAGGTACAGGAGACCGTAACCGTAACGTCCGCCCCTCCTCCTCTCCAGACCGAGTCGTCTTCCGTCGGTCAAAGCATGAGCACTGATGCGATCAACGACACACCGCTCAACGGGCGCAACTGGGTGTACATCGCGCAGTTGGCAGTTGGCGTCGATCCATCCTTCGCCAACGGCACTGCCCGTGGCGGAGGTACGGGAGATTTCTCCGCCAATGGCCAACGTACTACGCAAAACAACTTCATCCTGGATGGAGTCGACAACAACGTGAATGTCGATGACTTCCAGAATGGGGCCAGCTACAATGTGAGACCTCCACCGGATGCGCTCCAGGAATTCAATATCAGCACTTCCAACTACAGCGCGGAGTTCGGCCACTCGGCCGGAGCCGTGCTCAACGCCAGCATCAAATCCGGCACCAACAAGATCCACGGAGATGTTTGGGAGTATGTGCGGAATACGAAGTTCGATGCGCAGGACTGGGACGCGACCTCCATCCCTGCCTATCATGAAAACCAGTTTGGAGCCACGCTCGGCCTGCCGCTCTGGAAGAACAAGATCTTCTACTTTGGAGATGCGGAGGCAAACCGCATCGCTTTTGCGCAGCCCAGCCCGGGTCTGACCGTACCCACAGCCAGCATGCGCAAAGGGGACTTCTCCGAGTTCTTTAATCCTGCCCTCACGGGCAAGAGCGTTCCCGTTGGAGTGTTTGCGCCGAACACTGCCGGTGCGCTTCCATTGACGCAGACCGGCGGCGCGTTTCCGAATCCGAACGGCAACACCCCTGGACTCAATCCAACGACCACGACCTGCCAGCCCTCAGGCGGAACACCGTTTCCGATTGCGTGTCCGGCTCTCTCCACCACAAACGTTCTTGCCCCCGGCGAGCCGACCGCGACGCCGGCAGGCCAAATGAGCACGGTGGCCAGTGAGATCCTTGCTGCTTATCCCAAACCGAATGCCGGAGGTTGGACCGACGCCAATTTCAACACACCGGGCGCCGGCCTCTTGTATAACAACTACAGCCCGAATCTGCCCGTCCACGATGATACCTGGCAGTGGGATCAGCGCCTGGATTGGAATATCAGCGCCAAAGACCAGACCTTCGCGCGTTTTAGTTACACGCATGACCAAGTCACCTACACTCCTCCGCTGGGGCCGATCATCGATGGCGGTAACGATGTAGGCAGCTTTCATGGCGCCACCAATTTCAACCTGGCCGAGAACTTCATGGCCAGCGAAACCCATCTCTTCAATCCCAACCTCGTCAACGAGTTTCGCTTTGGATATAACTGGGGCGATTACCAGTTCCTTCAGTCGAACTCCCATGTCCCGGCGAGCACCCTGATCCCCGGGATGAACGGCGTGCCTTTTACGGGTTATCCAGAACCAAACGGCGGCCTCCCGTACATCCCAATCCGTGGCAATGTTTCTATTAGCGCGGCTGGTGCGCGACGTGACGTCCCTTCCGTGGAGCGTCAAAACATCTACCAGATTCTCGACAACCTGACCAAGACTTTCGGGAGCCATTCCCTCAAGTTCGGTATCCAACTTGAGAGCATTCGCACATCCTTCAGCCAGGCTCAGTATCCTCGCGGAAGAGACTCCTTCAGCGGCGGATTCTCCTCCGAGTACGGGATCGGCAATACTGGCGGAGGCGTGGCGGACCTGTTCAACGACAACATGAGTAACGTTGGGCTGTCTCCGGGCTGGGATACTAGCTACTATCGCTGGTATCGTTCCGCGTATGCTCAGGATGACTGGCGCGTCAACTCCAGGCTAACCGTGAACCTCGGCGTCAGGTACGACTACATCCAGCCGGTGAGCAGCAAGGTGGGCGATGTTGCCAATTTTGTAATCAGCCAAGCCGGTCTGACTGCGGAGGGCGCCGGCTCCAATTCCGGGTCGGCCGCCGGCACGGGCGTTTATCAACTGTCCTCCAAGAATCAGGGCGCAAACTTGCTTCCGGCCAATTTTTTGAACCTGCTTGCGGCCCAGCACATCAGCGTCGCATACGTCAGCGACAACAATTTGTCTTTGGTGCATTCTCAGAAGGGTAACTTCGCACCACGCATCGGGCTTTCCTACAGGGTCGATCCGAAAACGGTAGCGCGCGCCGGCTACGGCATATTCTACGGGGCGATTGAAGCCCCTGGAGGCGCCGAGCTGACTGTCAACTATCCTTTCTCGTACACCTCTGTCCTCTACAACGCCTATCTTGGTTCTGGAGCCTGCCTGCCAACTGTTCAAAGTGGAGCAACCAACCCTAACAGCCAATGCCCATCTTCAGCACTCCCAGATACAGCGAATGGATCGGCGCTGCCATTCGGAACAACTCTCGAGACAGGCATGTCGAGCTATCTCAGCAATGGTGGCATCGCCAACTATGCCGGCGAACCCGGCATCAATATGTCCGACGTCAACCCCAAGACTCCATACACAGAAAGTTACAACTTGTCGTTCGAGCGCGAATTGACGAAGGACATGATTGCAACGATCGGGTATGTTGGCAACACAGCCAAGCACACGTATGCTGGCACCAATCCCATCGGCAGCGCCCTTGCCGTAACCAGTAATCAAAACTACTACAGCACATCCCCGTTCCCGGGCGTCTCGCAGGGTACAGGCGACCAGCAATATATCGGGGAAAGCATGTACAACGGTTTGCAGGCAAAACTCGAAAAGCGCTTCTCCGGCGGCTTGAACTACCTTGCCACCTATACGTGGTCGCACGCCCTGGACGATGCTTCGAATCCTGGGATAGGAGGCGGTCCGGGCTATCGGAACACGAGTCTCATTCCACTCAAGAACGAATTTACCAATGCCAATTACGACGCCCGTCAGCGCATCACAGTGAATGGCATGTATGATTTGCCGTTCGGTAAAGGCCGGAAGTTCATGCATGTCGGGGGCCCGGCGGACTACATCGTGGGCGGCTGGTCAACGAGTCTGACCTGGGCAGCGCAGACTGGCAACCCGATCAACATTACCCCAGGCGGTAACTTTGTCGCCGCCAATGGCGCTAACCAAATCAACGCGATTAAGCTTGGCGATCCGTACCATGGCGGAGGCGCCGTGCCTGCGTCGAACCCCGACACCGGTGCATGCCCGACCTCGGTGAAAAACAGAACGAATTGGTACAATCCCTGCGCGTTTGGCGACCCGGTTCCGGGAAACGACCCAAGTCTCTCGTGGAATGTTCCGGGCACTCCTAATTCATACTTGACCGGCACTGCGAATGCCATCAAGTATTTCGGCGGAAAGTCAAACCAGATCTATGGGCCGGGCTATGAGCGTGTCAATATGTCCGCTTTCAAGAACTTCAGGACTCGGCACGAGGAGTATCTGCAGTTCCGTGCGGACGCCTTCAACCTCTTCAATCACCCATCGTGGAACAGTCCGTCCGATACCAGTCTCAATCCGACCGGCGGCCAGATCACTTCCGTTCAGAATTTCCAGAATTACACGCCCGATGCTCGATTCTTCCAACTTGCCGCGAAGTATGTGTTCTAATTCGGCAAATAACCAGTTGGCGTGAAAGCACCTAAAACTCGCAGGCCGAATCTTCCGCGGGCGTGAAAGCGCCTGCGGAAGATTCTGTTTTAGAAGTTGTTGTAGAGTTGAGTTAATTAGTGGAAGGGACTCCACTCCCGCGGGGGCCGCGAATCTACGGACAAATCATGGAGTGCTATGGATGCCTCTCGACGGAATCTCCTGAAGGCGGCCTCGCTCTTGCTCGTGGACCACCTCGCCTTAGCCGCCAGATCAACCTTTGCCGCCGAGCCGGGCAATGCATCCCGGAAAGGCGATCGAAAAGTCATCATTGTGACTTGCGGCGGAATTCGCCGTGCGGAAACATTTCTCGATACCGGACTAGTAAACATTCCCCATCTTTACCATGACCTGTTGCCGCGAAGCGTTTTTTATCCCCATATTCGAAACGCCGGGGTGACATCCCACTACAACACGATCTCCAGCATTCTTACAGGGAATTGGCAAAGGCTGGACGATTGGGGACAGTCACCGCCCGCCAACCCCACGCTCTTCGAGTACCTGCGCAAACGCATGGAACTCTCCCAGGATGATGCGTGGTTAATCTCCAGCAATAAGGCCCTCACCAACCGAATTGGCGCCAGTTCGATACGTGAGTTCGGGCCTCGATATGGCGCCAACGTAGTGTTTCCCAAGCAATTGCTTATCAATGCAGTAATTCAAGCGGCTTCACAGGGACACCCCGAACATAGCGCCGATCGAGCCGCCATGCAGCATGAGCTTGAAGCCATACTGCAACATGCTGACAACTATGAGGGACTTGGCTGGTCTGTCTCAGGCGATGAATCGATGCTCGACCTCCGCATGCAAGCCTCCATGCACCAGGCAATCGAGGAACTGGTGCGCACAAATGCGCCCGTCACCGGAGATGAATTTACGTTTCTTATCAGCGAGGAAGTGATGCGGCGTTTTGCGCCCTCGTTACTCGCAATTACATTCTCCGACGTGGAGGTGGCGCATTTTGGGTCCTACTCGATGCATCTTGCCGGCATCCGCACAATGGATCGCCTTGTCTACGAACTCTGGAATCTGGTTGAGGAGCTTCCCGCTTACAGAGGAAGAACGACGCTCTTCGTTCTTCCCGAATTCGGGCGCGATTTCGATGGTTCAAACACCAATGGCTTTTTCAATCACCGGTCGAGTGACGATTCCACCAGCCTGACATGGATGATGTGCCTGGGAGAAGCCGCGCGGGCCGCCGACGTGATAGAGCGTCCCGTTGAGCACATAGACCTGTGTCCTACCATTGCCGCCATGTTTGGAATCAAGGGCCTGGACCTTCCGGGAAAGCCGCTGCCCGCACTGTCCGCATGAATTGGAGCAACCATGAATGAACGGCCCGGCCTGGCGCAGAACGGAGCAACCGGCCCGGATGCGTATCGCCGCTTGATCGACCGATTGCCGGTTACAATGCGCCCTGCATTGAATCAACAGTTGAGTCAGTGGGCCACGCTGTTCCCGTTCGAGAAACACATCGTCGCCAGCTTGATGAAAGGCGTGGAAACGCTGAGTCCCTCGGGCCTTGGCGCGCTCACTGCGCCGCTATGGGCGCTCGAAACAAAGATGCGCGTCAAGGATTGGAATTTTTCCCAGGCTTACGACACGATAGAAAACGCATCGCAACTGGCACGGTCAAAATACTATGGCGAGTGGCGCCGTGAGGTGCAAAGGGTCTTCGATGCTCTCAACGCCTCTGTACGCGACGCTACACCGTTTCATGCCAAACAGGCACGGTTGATGCTACTCGTTCTTCCCCGCAGCCTGCCGGTCGACGCGCACTCTGCCTGGAAACAGTGGGGTCCTCGCGGTCATGCGGTCAAGATTTCCGGTGACTCGGAAAGACTCTGCGAACTGGTGCTGAAGGGCCTGTCAAGCCAGGCCGAGGGAGCAACACAGGCAGCGCGCCAAGGCAGCTTCGATAGCTCCGATCTATGGTTCATTGACGCGGAAGCAAAACTGGGCAGTACGCTCTATCATCGCTCACCGATTGCCGCTTCTTCCTTGGGATATGCGGCACTCAAGCCGTTTCGCGACAGATTCCTCGCGGAACTGAATAAAGCGCCCAAGAACATTCGCGCCACAGATGAAATCATCGCCTCTCTCCGGCTCGAGTCCTGGGATGGCTGGGGTCTCTGGCCTGCAGAAATTGCCAACGATCCAAGGCTGAGAAAGTTTGTCATCGACCTCTTTCTCAGCGGGAACGGTGCACTCATCTTCTCCAATGCTTTCGTCGAATGGGCGATCTGCGAGGCGCTTCGCCGCGCTCGACCGCAGGCGATTGTTGCCCGGTTTGGCATGCGAAGCAAACCCAAGCTGTTCACCAGCATTGCCGTGTTTGAGAATCAGCAGAAAATCAGTTCGCTTCCCGACGTAGACGATCCTGAGAATAGCGCTGTCGACGCAGCAATTCTCGCCCGCTACGCCTGGCTTGCTGCTTCCAGGTATCCCGAGCAGGAACAGACCCTTTGTCTCTGCATCTCGGAACATCAAGACACAGCCTATGTGATTCCGCCCGCGGGCAAGAACCTGGGATGGAACCCGGAACTCCCTATAGGACCAGAAGAGCTTTACAGTTGGCTCGAGACCTTCGGGGTCACCCACATCCAGCTATCAATTCCTTGAGAAGAGTCTCAACCTGCTGGAGGCTGATCGACGATCTCTTCCGTCTTGGGATTCCAGTAAAGTCTCTTGCCGCTCCAGTACGATTGCGCGGCCATGATGGTCACAATCGAATGAGAGAACCCGTGATCCACGTTGGCGTTCGGCTGGCTTCGCGACTGCATGGCCTTGAGCCAGTTCATGAGATGGACCACGCTGTCGTCATCAGGGCCGTTCGAGTCGGGCGGCGGGGCGCCGGGGACCTTAACGATTTCTTCTTGGTCGATAGCTGGACTTATGACAGGCATTCTCCTGGTTTCCGCGGATCCTTGCCATTCATCCCTGCCCCCTTCCTTGCTTACCGTGAAGAGGGAAGCGCCTTCGCCGCCATAGTTCGCGATGGTGCCGTCGCGGCCTTGGATCCTGGAGAAGCTGCGGAAGCTATTTCCAAATACGCTTTTGTAGGTGTAAAGAAAGCCCTTGGGATAGGTGACCGCGGCCACGCACGTATCGGGATTCTCGCGTCCGTCTTTCCACGCGTAGATCCCGCCACTCGCCATAACGCTCTCGGGATAAGTCTCGTCCGTCCACAGGTGCACCAAGTCGCAACCGTGGCTCATCCACTGATCGAAGATCCCGGAGGAATAATCCTTATAGAGACGGAATTCCAGATAGACATGTGGATTGAAAGGACGGTGCGGCTTGCCCAGCAGGCACCGGTCCCAGTCGGTATCCTCTTTGCGCAGCTTCGACTTTCTCTCGAACAGCCAATTCTTCCATTCCAGATTTCGATCCTGCTCCATTGCGTCAGAGTTGCCGGTATCCATGTCTACAAACCGCCAACGTTCCTCATTCACATTCCACTCCTGTTCAATATGGACAATGGGGCCGATGCGGCCGGAGCGAACGATGTCGCGAACGGCTAGCTGGTATGGCTCGCTGCGGTGCTGCGCCCCCATCTGCACAACCTGTTTGGAAGCCTTCACTGCGTCGCGAGTCTCTTTCGCCTCGGATAGAACATTGGCAAACGGCTTCTCGACGTAACAGTCCTTGCCCGCCCGCACCACTTCCGCGCATAGCCTTGCATGCTGGAAGTCGCCCGTGGCGATCATCACGCCATCGATGTCCTTTCGGGCGAGCATCTCCTCGGAGTACTTATAGGATTGCGGATCGAGATGGAAGGCTTCTTTTACCTGGGCCGCACGCCGATCCCGAGCCAGGCTCCATATGTCACAAACGGCGACCGTTTCAACAGGAATCTGCCGTGATGCCATCTGCACCATGTGCACATGGCCATGGCTGCGCGCACCGCATCCGAGTTGAGCCAGCCGGATGCGATCGTTCGCGCCCATTACCCGCCCATAGGAACGTGCGTCCATTCCCGCCGCAAGCATGGTTCCCGTTGCCTGTTTCATAAACGTTCTGCGATTGGTTCCGGAGTCCCGCGCATTGGTCATGCTTCACCCGTTTTCCTTCCAGTCTGTTACCGCGCGCTCTGCTTTCTTTCGATCCAACTCGTGCGCCGCCTACAAACCCAGATAGATGGTTGCACCCGGATCAGCAAAGCGTCAAAGAGCCGGTGCCCGTCACCCTTGTGTATACTCGATGCCACGACATCTTTAGTTTTGCAGTTGAGAATAAACTGCGGGACTCGGTGCGGAGTCACTTGTGATAAGTCGACGTGAGTTTCTAGATATATTTGCAGCCGGGGCGGCGGGTTTGGCTATCGGCTCCACCGCCAGGAGTTACGGCCAGATCCTCGGCTCCAACGATCGTCTCAACTTCGCGATTATGGGTCTGCGCTGGCGTGGCTATGCCCATCTTTCAGCGCTCATGGCAAACAAGGATACCGCCCGTGTGTCCCATATCTGCGACGTGGATGGCAAGATTCGAGCAAAGTTTGCAGGCATCGCGGAACATGAACTGGGCTATGCTCCAGCCAGCGACAAAGACTTTCGCCAGGTCCTCCAGCAAAACGACGTGGACGCGATCACCATCGCCACTCCCGACCATTGGCACGCTCCTCTGGCGATAGCCGCCCTTCAGGCGGGCAAGCACGTCTATGTTGAAAAGCCATGCAGCCACAATCCCGCCGAGGGGGCGCTGCTGGTTCAGGCTCAACGAAAGTATCAAAAGCATGTGCAGCAGGGGACGCAGCAACGATCTTGCCAGCTCACCATCGAGGCCGTCGACAAGATACACAATGGGCTGATCGGCAGAGCCTACTTCGCCAAAGGCTGGTACGGCAATGTGCGAAAGTCGATTGGAACAGGCAAGGAGGCGCCAGTACCACCGGAGCTCGATTGGGACCTCTGGCAGGGACCCGCGCCGCGCAGGCCGTACAAGGATAATATTCATCCGTATAACTGGCACTGGTTCAAGCGTTGGGGCACCGGCGAGGCTCTGAACAACGGAACGCACAGCATCGATCTTTGCCGCTGGGCGCTTGGCGTCGACTACCCGAATCGTGTTACCTCGCTGGGCGGAAGATTCCAGTTCAAGGACGATTGGGAGTTTTACGACACCCTGGTCACAAGCTTCGATTACGGCGACAAGATGATCTCCTGGGAGGGCAAATCCTGCAACGGCATGAAGTACTACGGCCACGATTCGGGATTGATTGTGATGGGCACCACGGGCTCGGTGTTTATTTATGGGGATGGCGGCGCCGGCTATGAGGTCTATGACCTCAAGGGAGATAAGACGAACGAGTTCAAGGAGGACAGCGCCATCCCGTTCTATGACAAGTTCGACGGCGATTCTCCTACCAATGCCCACTTTGCCAATTTCATTGCGGCCATCCGCAAGGGAGAGAAGCTGCACGCACCTATCGAACAGGGCAACATCGTTGTCACCATGCTTCAACTGTCCAACATCGCATGGGAGATGAACCGGGAATTGCAGGTTGATCCGCAGGGCGGGAAAATTCAGAACGACCCGGAAGCGATGAAAAGGTGGGCCCGCGACTACGAAAAAGGCTGGGCGCCCCATCTTTGACGCGGCTGCTTGCAGGCGTCCTATCATAAATGAGGAGCTTCGTGAGCGTTTTTCACCGAGGGTATTACCCCATGAAAATCCTTTTCGCTTCGTGTCTGCTTTTGCTGTGCGGCGCAATCCAGGCAAGTACAGACGTTGATAGCGCGTTCAGGAGCGGTTTTGCCAATGAGGACGTAGTACTCGACACCAATCCGCGGTCAGCGTTCTGGCAGGGAGCGCCCTCGGTCTACGCGGAAGTCGACAACTGGGGCAAAATGGAATCGGCGTATCGAACCAACGTAAGGTCCCGGTGGACGAAGAACAATCTTTACCTGCTGTTCGAATGCCCTTACGAAGAGCTTTACCTGAACCCTTCTCCGCATCCGGCGCAAGAGACCAATGAGCTTTGGAATTGGGATGTCGCCGAATTGTTTATCGGCTCCGACTTTGACCATATTCGCAGATATAAGGAATTTGAGTTGTCGCCGCAAGGTGAATGGGTCGATCTTGACATCAACCTCGATCTGCCGGATCACACGCTGGGATGGACCTGGAACTCCGGGATCCAGGTGGCCGCGCGCATCGACGCCAAGGCAAAGATCTGGTATGGCGCCATGCGCATTCCCTTCACCGCATTGGATACGCGCCCGCCCGTTGCCGGCAGGACCTTTCGCGCGAACCTGTTTCGCAGCCAGGGTCCGCCCGGCCGCCACAAATCTGTTACCTGGAAGGCTCCCATGAGCGAGACCTTTCATACACCGGAGAAATTCGGGCTGCTTGAGTTGGTCACAGACAAGTCAAAATAGACTGGTTTCGAGTTCTTTTCTTGACTCAGGAGACTGAATCCGTGAATCTGCGGCTGGCGTACGGCGTGGCAATGGCAATGATGTGGGTCGCGACAGCTACGGCCCAGGATCAATCGATCACCAACCAAGTTAAAGCAGCCACGCAGCCGCTTGCTGCGCCGCAAGAAGGAACCCTTCCAGCGGAGGCCTTTCGCGTCTTACCTCCTTCAGGTGCGGAAGGCCCGCAAATTACGCCCTATCTCCTGTATCAAACCGCACTCGCGTGGAATGAGGATGCGCTTCGCCGCGAACGGTGGTCGAAGGTAAGGAACGAAGGCGACCTTCTGAAATTGCGCGCAGAGTTGAGAGCTTCCCTGCTGGAGATGATCGGCGGACTTCCAAAAAAAAAGACAGACATGCACGCGGCGATAACCGGCTCCATCACGGCCGCTGGATTTCATATCGAGAAGCTCATCTATCAGAGCCTTCCGGGCTCCTATGTGACGGCGCTGGTATATGTGCCCGACAACGGCGATAAGGTGCATCCCGCCATCCTGGTTCCCGCGGGACATGCGTCCAACGGAAAGGATCACTACCAGGCCCTGTGCCAGAGGTTGGTGTTGCGCGGCTACCTGGTTATTAGTTGGGATCCGGTCGGGCAGGGCGAACGAAGCCAGTTCTGGGATTTAAAGGCAAAGAAGAGCCGTTACAACCTTGTCTGCGCCGAGCACGCCGTTATGGGAAACCTGGCCTATCTTGCCGGGACAAATCTGGCCCGCTGGGAGATCTGGGATGGCATGCGCGCGGTGGACTATCTGCTCACCCGCCGCGACGTCGACGGCGAGAGGATAAGCATCACGGGAACCAGCGGCGGCGGATTCCAGACGGCATTGCTGGGTGCGCTCGACGAGCGCATCAAGGTTGTGATTCCATCCTGCTATATCACTGCTCTTCCCATGCGGGCGGAGAACCGCATCTTTGCCGATCCCGACAGTGATCCGGAACAGGATCTCTTCGGACTAATATCAAAGGGTGTAGATCATGCGGGGATGTTATTGATGCTTTATCCGCGCGCGATGATGGTGGCAGCCGCCACTCTCGACTTTTTCCCTGTGCAGGGCGCTCGCTCGACTTACTCCGAAGTTAGTTCTTTTTACAAGCGCTTTGGACACGGTGACCGGGTCGAATTCGTCGAAAGCTACAACCGGCACGAGTATTCTCTGAGCAACCAGGAAGCAGCGTTGCGGTTCCTCGATCGGTTCAACGGGACGCCTATGCGCCACGGCCTTGCCGCAGTTACTGAGTTCAGCGATGACGACCTTCGCGTGACAAAAAGCGGACAAGTATTGGTTGACTATCCTGAGAGTCGCACGCTTCTGCAGTTGATAGCCGCTTATTCCGTCGACCCCTCGCACCGCAGCCTGAAGACGCTGGCAGAACTCTACCGCGATGAAATGGATCCCGATGTTGCCTCATGGGCGGTCCGTCCGTATGCAGGGTCCGCACCGCCCATGGAACTACGATGGGAAGCCCGAGGCAGCTACACCGCCGGGAAAGTGCATATAGATCGTTACGTGCTTCACCACAGCACCTATCTGGAGATGCCTCTTCTCCACTTTCACAGCGAGGCCCGGCATCCCAAGGGAACTGTCCTCTGGTTCAGCCTTGACGGAAAAGCATCGGAAAAGGACTGGCCCCAAGTATCCAGGTTGGTAAGTGAAGGGTATGAAGTATTTTCATTCGACTTTCGCGGATTGGGCGAGACTCGCATGAACTATCGCGTCGATTTCTCCGACGCTTCTTCCCCGGCACAAGGTGACTTCGACCAAGCCTATGTCAATCCCCGGGGGAGCGTATTGTCTGATTATGTTTATAACTCCCTGCTAACCGGCCGGCCCTATTTTCTTCAACTGATGGACGATATCAAGATTGCCGAACTCTTTGTGCTTAACCGGGATCCGCATCTACCGCTATCGCTGGCCGCCAGCGGTGAAGCATACAGCCTGGCGATTCGATTCCAGCAAGTCGACCCGCACGTGACCATCCTTGCGCCCGCGTCCGCGCCCATTCTGAATTGGTCGACACTGGTAGCTCAAGGTCAAGAGCAGTGGCCTATTGCGCTTCTCATGCCGTCTGGGGCTACACTGCAAGCGCGACTAAAATGAAAGCCCCGTACGACTTCGGAGGCAAGAAGCGTTCCATGGTCAATCGCCGTCAGTTTGTGAAAGCCGTTGGACTGGGAGCCCTGGCAGGCGCAGGCATGAGTTCCGTTGGGGCAAAGGCAACCACCTCGACCCAACCGGATGCGAATCCCGGCAATTCCAAGCTGACAAGGTTGTTGCCCGGGTGCTGTGCTTATTCCTACGACAAAGAGCTGAGGCACGGCCCCATGACGTTGGAGGATTTTATCCTCAAGGCAGCAGATCTACGCTTGGCTGGCGTCGACATGACGGTGTATTACTTGAAATCTACAGATCCTGAGTATTTGCACAGCCTGCGGCATCTTGCCTATCAACATGCAGTGGCTTTCTCCGGCGCCGCATGCGGAGTCAGCATGGTCCAGGCCGATACTCAAAAGCGCGCCGAAAGCCTGGAGCAAATTAAAAAGTGGGTCGATGTCACAGACAGGTTGGGCGCTTCTCATCTGAGGATCTTTGCCGGCGTGCTGCCGCACGGCGCAAGCCTGAAGGACGCTGTCGATTGGATGGTCGAAGCGATGAAGGCCGCATGTGACTACTCCGGCAAAAAGGGCATCGCGCTTGGGGTTGAAGACCACGAAGGCGTGACGCAGAGCGCAGACCTCTGTGTTGAAATCATCCAGCGCGTCAATTCGCCCTATGCCGGCATCAATCTCGATATCACAAATTTCATCCCCACGCCGAATCAAGACGCATACGCGCAGATTGCCGCATGCATCCCCTACGCCACCAACATCCACATCCGCGACCACTTTTACGATCACAGTACTGTGGATATGGATAGGGTTTGGCAGATCTTCGCGCAGGCCGGCCACCAGGGTTATGTATCGGCCGAATATGAAGCCAGTTATCCCGGCAGTCCGCTTCCCGCCACAGGCGTGCCCAAGTTGGTCGATGAAATCCGGGCTCTGTGCCGGAAGTATTCAACCGTCTGAACGGATCATCGTGCGGAGCCCGGCATCGGAAGTCTCGGCTGACATAAACCCAGCGGGCCAAGATCATTTTCTGCTGGCCCCGGCGACAGCGGACGCCACCGCAGTCGCGATAGCGAGCCGGACGAGTAATGGGAGAGTCTTTGTCACTGCGTTTAGCCTCATGCAAATGCGGGTTCAGATGGATTTGCGCCAGTTCGGGTCGTTCATCGATTTGATTTCCACGGATATGGATCCGTCCGGGTTGAGAGGTTGTTCACAGGCCCACACAATGGGTTTCAAAACACCCGGTCGTATTTCGATCTCTGCCAACAGTTCGATTGGTCCAACATAACCCTTTGGGAGGACAAAAGAACCCATGCGGAGAGCACCGCCAATGGGATGTCCGGGATCGAGGGAACCGTGCAGACTGATGCTGCCGTCGGTGCTCTTGGCTGTCAGCCAGAGCACACCCGGAACCCCCGCAACCCCACTGTTGGAGATGGCCACGACAAGCTCCGATGTATCGAAGCGTTTGCGTTGCCAAACCCAGGAGGGCCTCAATCTGTAGCCCATGTGAGTGCGCAGACGCTCAAAACCGCGAGGATAGCGTTCGTTGTATCTGGCGAGGTTCTCTGACTCGGTCCATAGCGACCAGTAATTCGCTTTCAGATCGAGAACATGGAGCATATAGTTTTCCAGCTCGTTTACCCCGGCCGCGTCCACGACGAGCTTGGCAGCGTCGTAATTGCGCAGGTATCCGTCTTCGAGGATTGCCGCCAGCCAGGGAGGACGATTTGCCAACTCTTCAATTTGAATTGGTTCTTCAACGATGATGCTATCGGAACGGACCCAGGCGCCTCCCTGCACCGCGATTTCCAATGCTTGCCGGTTGCCCGTATTGCTGATATCCGGTTGCGTGTTCATGGCCAGCGGAGTCTTCTTCCATGTTTCCAATTGCATGCGGACCATCTGGTTCAGAGTGCGCTGCGCCGTCTGGAAGTCGGGGAATGGACTCGGATAGCCGCCGAAGTGACCTTCACCCCAGAACCCAATATGCATGACGTCGACAAATTCGATGAGCGGGTTGCCATCGAAGCGCTCGGCAAGCAGGCGGTTCAATTCGGCGAGAGCTGTTTGATACTCCGGATGATCGTAGCGAGGCTCGAAATAATGTCCGTTGGCGCGGTCTAAAATGGCGCCATCGCTATCGCCGTACTTGCCCATGGGTCCTATGTCGACGAAAGGAACACGCGCACGCAGGAACTCTGGCAGCGCGAGTTGCTTTGGCTGAAACACCGTGTTGGAACTCTGAATCCTGAAGGCGACTCGCAGCCCATGACGTTTGGCGGCTGCGAGAGTCAGGTCCCACACCGGATCGAGATCTAGCCGGCCAGACTGCTTCTGCACGTTACGCCAATCGCAACGGATATAGAGCGTATCGACAAAAGGAAGGCTAGCCATTTTTTCCACATGATCTTCCAATGTCTGACGCCCTTCGCGCACCGCGATGGACGGACCGCTCTCCTCCCGTGTATAGCCAAGCAGTCCGATGCCCGGATTGCGAATCGGTTTCTCCGAAGGCGAGGTGGCAAGAATGGTTTGCCAACCGTCGTCCTGATCGATGTCGAATGGACCTTGATTGAGACGATCTTTGGATTGAAAAACAGAGTTGAAGGCGTAACCCTGCCACAGGTGTTTCTGATCTTCCGCAAGCGCATGGATGCTATGCAACAAAGGTAGCAAAGCAGCGGTCTTCAATACGTCTCGACGGTCCATCGGATTCTCCTGAAAGGTTAATGATCAGTGGCCAGGTTGCAGCGCGGGAGTCGTAATATCCGCGTGACCTTGTGCGCCATCAGATGGACCGTGCCACACTCCGCCGCCGAAGGTGCTGATGTAGATCATGTTGGGATTCATGAGGTCGGGCATGACGCGGTGGCCCCACTTGAAGTTGTAGCCAGGGATGCGCGCCCAGTGCTCTCCCCGGTCATTCGAGCGCCACGCAGAAGACTCAAAGCCGGCTGCATAAAGCACATTTGTATTGCGAGGATCGATGGTTACGTCATAGACGTGCTGGTCGCGATCGAGGGCACTTTTCCAGGTGCGGCCGGCATCGGATGAGAGATAGATTCCGCCCCCGGTGCCGTGCATCCCGACCGCCCGGCCCCATGTCGCGAGGTACAGGCGCTGGGGATCATGCGGATCGATCGCAAGACCGCTCGGTGCGTTGGTCCCTGCGGGCGGACTTACGGGTGTCCATGACTCCGCGCCGTCGGTGGACGTGTAGATGGCTCCGTCGCCGTCCGTGCCGATGCTTCCATTTTCGCTCCGCCGTGCGATCACGACGTACAGAGTACCGTCGCCTGCGCGAGCCAATCGCCAGGCGAGTGGCTCATTCTGCAAAATGCCCTTGTTCTTCAAGGTCCACGTAACGCCGTCGTCCGTGCTTTTGTAGATCCCGCGGCCCATGGCGGCGACCCAGAGAACTCTTTTTCCAACAGGACTCGACGGGTCGAGCAGGATGTGGGTCGGCGCGGTCTCCGGCATCCCCGCGTTTGAAGGTTTCCAGGTTCGGCCGCCATCCGAACTTACGCACACTCCGCCCTGATAGGTTGCGGTAGCGGTCTTTCGCCACATCTTCGGGCGAGGCAGGTCGTGCGTTCCGCTCATAACTGCCCACATCTTGCCGGGGATGCTGGGATCGAACGCCATCCAATAGGCAGTATTGGACCACGCCTCGGGAACACCGGACATCGAGCGGGTCCAGGAGTGGCCGTCGTCCTCGCTGCGAAACAATCCGATGTCCGTCGTGGGAATGAAGCGTCGATGCGAATCGAGCGGATCGAAGAGATAGCCGTAGCTGGTGGTGACGTCAAGGCCGGTGCTTGCCCAACCTGCGCCCTGTACCTTGCCGGAATAGACTGCCTCCCAGTTTGCCCCGCCGTCCGCGGTCTTCATCGTCCGGCCAAAATCGGTGCCATACGCGAGGTTTGGATCCTGCGGGGCCACGCCGAGCCCAAGTGGGTTCTCTCCCCAGTCCGGACCGAACTGCTCGGCCAGCCAAGCGTCCTGCAGGTTCGGCGCAACCGTCTTGTCCTCCTGCCAGACTAAAGCCCAGGTTGCGCCGCCATCTTTGGTCTTCGCTACGCCCATCCAGGATCTGCCGTTCAGTCCAAGATGACTGTAGGAGGCGTAGGCGGCTTCGGGATGATTCAGGCTCGTGGCGATGGCGCGAACCTGCGCGCCCTTGCCCGGCAACGAAGCAGCCGTCCAGGTTGCGGCTCCGTCGTTTGAAATAAAGACTCCCGTGTCTGCGGCGGCATACAGTCTCACACCACCGCTCGAAAAGAAGCCCGCGCTGACATCGAGAAACGTGATTCCCGCCGGAGCCGGGTGGTGCTGCCACTTGCCGGAACGCCGCACCAGGACGCCCTTTCCTTCCGCCGCGTAGATATCGCGCTTACCCGCCGGAGAATGAGGGTCGATCCAGATGTCCACCGACGGCGAGTCGTACCGCATCTCTTTGAGAGCATCGGGGAGAACTGCCAGCTTCTCCCAGGTGCGGCCATCGTCCTTTGAATCGTAGAGTGCCGTTTTCCCATCATTGGCCGCCGCGGCAGTCAGGGTGTGTGAGTCGGCGGGATCGACAGCCAACGCTACGATCGATCCAAGAGAATCTGAATCGGAGAGGATGGTTTCGTTGGCATGGTCGGAGTTCATTTCGACGCCGTGCACTGTGGATGGCCTCGGCCACACTAGGTCCCACGTCTCGCCGTCGTCGTTACTGCGCCACAATGCTTTGGTGGTTGCATAGATGACGTGCGGTTGCTGAGGATCGAAGGCGAAGAACCGAACCGCGCCGCGCAGATTGAACATGCGCCAGGAACGGCCGCTGTCATGGGTGATGTAGGCCCCCGTCATATCACAGGCCACCAGCACCTCGTTGGCATCGTGCGGGTTGATCGTGGCGTGGAACATGGCGCCGCCGCCCCCCGGGCCCACGACCTTGAATTCGCTTGCGCACGCCATTTGGCTCACCAGGCAAAGTGCGATTGCGCACCCCGCCAGGGTTTCGGCATATCGCTTCATTTATCTTGTGACCGCCCGCACGATTTCGTTAGTTTTCGTTTTATTGCTTTCGTAGAAGCTTGTCAACATAAATGCCCTTAGTGTTGCGGGAGTGGAGATTCTGGCCTTGCGCCGACTCTGGGGGCTGCCCGCAAGCCATTGGCTTTCAGGTCGTTGCGCAGGAATTACCTTTCATATCTCTTTCGGATCGCTTTTATTTTCGAGAATGTGATACCTTACCTGCCAGTTCAATACTGGACGATAATAATCCGCAATTCACAAGAAGGAATCGAATATGACGCCTCGCAGGGTCTTGTCGTGCCTCGCGGTCCTCGCAGTGTGTTTCGCAGTCTACACTCCGAGTTTGTTTGCACAGGGCTCGGATCTTGGCACAATCCGTGGAATCGTCACCGACTCCAGTGGAGCGCTTGTTCCCGACGCTCAGGTGCAGATTACCAACCTGGGCACTCTCAAGGTTTACCCGTTCAAAACCGACGCGCACGGCAGCTTCGACGCGCCCGATCTAGCCCCGGGACAGTACAGTGCCAGGGTTTCGGCGCAGGGATTCGAGACCAGCGTAGTCAACGGAATTGTGCTGAATGGCTCCGATGTTGCGCAGGATAATGTCGTGCTTCATCCGGCAACGCAGACTGTCAACGTAGAGGTCACCTCTGAAGCGGTGGGGATCAACACAGAAAACTCCACCCTTAGCCAGACGCTGGATCCCACGGCCGTGATTGAACTCCCGCGTGATAGCCGTGACATCAATCAGTTTCTCTACATCGATCCCAGCATCACGCAGGGCTCGGGCGGAAATGGCAGTTTCAAAGGGGTCGGCACACAGAGCTATGGCTTCAGTTTCTCCTTGGATGGCCAGCGCAACAGTGGGGGCATTTTTGGATCGCAGACCTCCAGCGAACCCTCGCTGGAGTCGGTGGGAGAGCTGAACGTCCTCTCGAATTCATTCAGCGCAGAATACTCCGGCGTCCTCAATATCCGCGTAAATACCAAGAGCGGCGGAGCTCATAATCACGGCTCTCTCTTTTACAACAACGTGAATTCAGCTCTGGCTGCCACGCCGATGGGATTCACGAAAACGCGTTCCAACGACACTCAAGTCGGCGGATCCTGGGGCGGCCCGATTCCCAAGCTGAAGAACACCTTCTTCTTCACGGCCTTTGAGTTCTGGGATTCAGCCAATCCCATTCAGGAGTTGAACAATACCGGTGTGTTGTCCCCCAGAGTGCAGGGCGGCGACTTTTCCGAGGTCAATCCTTGCAACGATCCGGCACTGAGTGCGATTGTCGGGGACTCGCCGGGAGGAACAACTCCGGGCGGAATAGAGACGGGGACCTGCACCCCTGCTTCCGGTACTCCCTACACGGTGGTCACGGGCGTTCCAGCCAAAGCGCAGAATCCGATTACGTCGAAGTTGGTCAGCCTTTACTTCCCAAGCAATTT
This sequence comes from Acidobacteriaceae bacterium, assembly GCA_003151985.1. GTDB lineage: Bacteria > Acidobacteriota > Terriglobia > Terriglobales > Acidobacteriaceae > Telmatobacter. Next base: position 10,529 of record PLZC01000254.1, on the reverse strand, counting down.
TCCTGACACCAACGTAAATCCTGCGACCGGTCGCCTTAATTACTATTCGGCGACGTTGCCGGGATCTGACAAGGTCCAGATGGGCGACCTCCGCATCGATCACGACTTCAACGATAAAAACCGTATCTACGGGGTCTACCACGGTTCGGCTGAAAACAGTGGTGAATCCGCAGTCTCCTTTCCTTACACAGGCCTGGGGCTCAATCAGCACTACCGAAACAACTCCGTGCTTTCACTCTCCTATACCCACGTCTTTACTGGGAATCTGGTCAATGAGGCGCGCGGCGGCTACAACATCCAGGACTTGTTCTACCGCGACAACACCACCGTGAGCAGTTTCCTGACCAGCATCGGTTTCTCCCCTGGCGATCTTACGGGCTTTGGTAATGCCATTGGAACGTCATCGATGGGACTGTTCGGGAACCCCAACATCAGCTTCGGCGGCGGCGTTGCCACCCTGGGCGATGATTCCCGGAGTTCCGATCGCGATCTCACTCAACACCTGATGACCTTTGGAGATACTGTTAGCTGGCTGAAGGGCCGCCACGCGTTGAAATTCGGCGCCGACTTTGTTCGCAATGAGGCGGTTGATAGCTTCGCGTCGTTGCGCAACACTCCACAAGGCGTGATGAGTTACAACGGCTCCAATCTTACGGGGTACACCAACTTCCTGCTCGGCAATGCGCCCCACACGGTTCAATACGTCGATCTTCCGCGGCCCGCAATGGATGTTTCAAACTGGGAGATGGCTTATTACGCGCAGGATGATTTCAACCTGAATAAGCGGCTCACCCTGAATCTCGGCTTCCGCTACGACAGGTACACCCCGTACGTGGATAAGAACGACATCATGGCCAACTTCGACCCCAACTACACAGACGGGAGTACAGGTCAGGTCGGCCGCTATATTCTTTCGTCGGCCAAGACTCTGAAATACCTTCAATCCACCGAACTGGCTCCTCCTCCGAATGGAATCGGCTATGTCCTTGCAGCGAACTCCGGCCTTGGAGTTGGCCGCGGCCTGGTCAGGCCAGATCGGTTTGACTTCGGGCCTCGTGCCGGATGGGCGTATCGCATCACTGGCAAACAGGTTCTGCGCGGCGGTTTCGGACTTTACTATCCGACGTCGTCGGCGCACATCATTCGCGATCCTCTCTCGACGAACACATTCAACGATAAAATCGCCTACATATCGTCGAGCGCCACGCCAATCTCGCCCTGGCCAACCAGCACTTCCGATACATCGGGGAATACGCCCATCAACGGCGGCAAAGTATATTCTTTCGGCAACTATCCAACCGCCAACTATGTTCCGGTCGGGATCAAGAACCCTCGGCTGATGGAGTGGAATGCCACGTTTGAACAGAATTTGACATGGCAGACAACGCTGCGGCTCTCGTATATTGGTTCGGCTCAACAAGGCCTGATCATCGGCAACGATCTTGACATGATCAATGCCAGCGACAATCCCTTCGGAACTACGCAGGGCGGTGAACCCTACGTCGGCCTGCAGCCGCAACCCTATACGGGCCTTTACAACAGTTGCGATCCTTTGAACTCGGGAGATTGCCAATATTCCGACGCAGACAACGCTCGCATCAAGTTTCCCATGCTTGGAGATTATGTCACCGGCTTTGGAAATCACGGCAAGAGCTTGACTAATTCAGTGCAGTTCCAGGCTGAGCGCAAGGCGAAAGGGCTCACGTTCAGCGCCGCCTATACCTATCTCGAGCAGAAGTCTTCGGCCCCGGACGTTGGTTTCGACAGCCTTGGCGGAAACAACTATGACCCGTTTAATCCGAAGTTCGACTATACGCGGGACTCGTACGTGTCCCCGCATCGGGTCGTTGCCTACGCCGTCTACGATCTTCCCTTTGGACATGGCCAACGCTATGCCGCTACCGCGAGCAAAATCACCAATTCCATCATTGGCGGATGGCAAACCACGACTAATATGTTCGCAAAGTCGGGGGTCGGATTTTCGCCGTCGTGGTCTTGTAATGACTGCGATCCTGTGATGCCGGGCAACATCGCTTCGGGAGCTGAGGACGCGGTTGGCGATGAATCTGCACAATTCCGCGCCAATGTCATCAGCAACCCGTATGCCGGGAAGAATAAATTGAACCAGTTCGCGGCAGAACCAACCGACGGTCTTGGGAACCCTACAGCGACCGCTGCCTTCCAGCCGCCGGACATAGGTTCCACTTACTGGTCTAATCCAACTGTTGCCAGGCGCAACGCTCTAACCGGCCCGTCAACCTGGGGCGTGAACCTGGGCGTACATAAGCAATTCCGGGTCAACGACCACATTGCTGTGAAGTTTGGCGCAGACTTCGACAACGTCTTCAACCATGCCATGCTTTCGCCCACTTCGCCTGATTCATTTGGGAACATCGGAGCGCTTAATGCGCTGACACCAGCCAGCGTCGATGGCGTTTCCGATGGAACCCCACTCGCTCCGGGAGTCGGGTCACCGGGAGGGCCTCCACAGCCGGCGCTGCAACCCTTCACTTCCGTCGGAAACGGGACCGGAGGCCTAAGCGCAATCCAATACAATGCCGCCTTTGGTCTGAAGAATGCCAGCTATTCACAGGAAGGCATCAGCGGCAACCGGGAAATCCGTTTGATTGGCAGGATCACCTTCTAACTAGCCAAGGGCTTCGCCTCTGATATCCCTTGATAGCCCGTGGAAGGCGTGAATGGAATAACCTTCGGAGTATCCCACCACTCTGGAGGCATCCATGAGCGCCTTATTTGGAGATTCCAGCCGGTGGAGGCAACCCGGCCACAGTAGGCATCGGCCTGAATTCCCCGGTCGCTGCGGCGGTGGATGCCGCGGGGCGGACATCAGAATCACGATGAACATTTATGGGGATGTTGAAACGGATGAGATGACTACGGCAGTGGGCGTCAAAGTGTCTCAGCTTGCTTTTTTTGGGGGGGGGGAACGGAGCGCAATCAGAGCGCAATGGAAGCTAAGTTATTGATTCTTTGGCTCCTCAGGTAGGACTCGAATCTACAACCCTTCGGTTAACAGAACATTTATCAACGTATTATCAACGACTTACGCGNNGGAACGGCTGGCAGCCTAAAGTATTGAAAAGAAACGATAAGGAATGTTGAGAAACTTGTACTGTGGGGTTGATGTGGGGTTAAAGGCGGCTCAAAAAGCGGAAGGACACTTTTCAATTCTCACCGAATTGTGACCGAATGGTCGTCGTAGCGAAAATCGAAGATCCATCGCCGCCGCATACGATTTTAGAACTTTGATTTTGCTGCCCAAGAGTTGGGCGCTCGATCAAGGCTCGGGCTAAACCGAAAGAACCTAGCCGTCATTTGGAATTCTCCCCAATGGCCGTTGTGACGCGGTTCTTAGAGAATACATGCGAAGTCATAGGTGAAACTCCTCGGATGCTAGGTTCCTGGTTTACACTCAGAGAACTCTTAATTCAAGCAATTCACCTGTCCGATGAGCTATCGAAATGGCGTTGACCGATAAGAAAGCTGAACAATTCGATACCTACCTACGTGCCATCCAGCGTATTGCCGAGGTTACGAAAAACCAAGATCTCCTGCCACGTGTTCGTCAGGCTTTTGGCCGCTCGCAACACTTTGCTCACCTTCTTGTCAGTACCGAGAACCCCGATTTCATCGAATTGGAGCTAAAACATCTGCTGGAGGCAGACTGTTTCTATTTACGGATAAGTTCTTAGCTCATCCGTTGAGAGGTGCGCTGCGACGCGCTCGCCGCACAGTAGGAAAGGATGTGTTCGTATGGGAAGTAGTATTCGGCGAGACGGGAAGGTCCCTATCAGCATCCCGCTCAGATCTATTTGCAGCTCGCAAACCCCCTTCGGGCATAGTGTTCAGTCATACGAATGCGTACATGTGGCCTTTATTGCGACAGCACCGTGACGGTCCGCGACAAATGGCAAGCCAAAGATCTTGGGCAGTTGAACGACTCGTACACGGTGATCGTCCCCCCATGGAGTAGTGCTGCTACGGGTGAGGTGACCTCACGATACCGCACATAGTGGCAGGGAAGTTGCGTTCATCCTTCTTAAGGCCGGAGCCGCGCGATAGAGAAACGTTGCCCAATTTGATTCGATCCGCGTGAATGAGATTCCTGATGAATTCGATCAGAAAGTGGCATCTTCGAACGGCTCGCCTCGGGCGCTCGATGCTCATGCTTGCCAGCTTCTCGATTCTCTGCGCGACATCTCGTGCGCCGGCACAGGAGCCCCGTTATTGGTCGATCGCACTCGCTGACACCCTTATGAGGCGCAATACCGGCGCTCCGGGAGAGCCGTTGACGCGGTGGTCCTATTGGAAGGGCTACACGTTGAACGGTTTCGAAATGCTGTGGCAGTCAACAGGCGATCCGCGATACCTCGAATACATTGAGCAGCAGATTGACCCGTTTATCGATCATGATGGCAATCTTGTAGGCGTGAAACTGGACAGCCTGGACAATGCCATGGCGGGGAATATCGTGGTGGGCCTGTATGAGCATACGCACGATCCGCGTTACCGCGTGGCAGCCACCCAAATAAGAAGAATGTTCAATAACTACCCGCGCAATGCGGACGGGGGCTTCTGGCACAATCCCAAGCTTCCCGGCGAGATGTGGGTAGATGGCGTCTTTATGGGCGAGATGTTCCTGTTGCGGTACGGCGACTCCATCGGCGATCGCAAGTACTGTTTCGATGAGGCGATCAATCAGATTACGATCTTCGCGCGCCATGCGCTCAAGGGCAAAAGCGGACTTTACTATCATGCCTGGGCGGCAAACCCTGACCTTGCCACGGTGGTACCGCAGCGCAAACTACACTGGGCCCACCCCGTAACGAGGCTCTCGCCGGAGGTTTGGAGCGAGGGCTTGGGATGGTACGCATTGGTGGTGGTCGAGGCATTGGCCCGCCTGCCAGCCGACTATCCCCGACGCACAGAGGTGCTTGATATTTATGAACAGCTTGCGGCGGGCCTGAAACGCGCGCAGGACCCCGTCAGTGGCGGCTGGTTTTTCATCGTTGACAAACCGGAGCGCACGGATAACTGGATCGACACTTCAGGCAGCGCGATGTTCACCTATGCCCTGGAACGCGGTATCGAACTGCGCCTATTGAGCCGCAAGGAGTACTCCTCCGCGGTCACCGCCGGCTACCGAGCCATTACACGTAACGCGCGCATCAATAGCGACGGCCTCGTCGACATTCTGAGCGCATGCGACGGCGTATGCGTGCAAGCCAGCTACGCCAACTATGTGGGCTGCAAACGGACAATCAACGCAAAAGAAGCAGTCGGCGGGTCCCTCTGGGCGACCGTGGTTGTCGAGAAGCCCGGCCATGTGAATTAGTAGGATCCGATAGTCCGTTGGCACCGCGCCCGCCAATTTCATTACGCCCCAAGGCCAATCGCGCTCGCCGCACCCATCTGCACAAACTCGCGGCGTGTCCACGCTCCCAATCCAGGGTTCTGTCGGGCGGGACTCATTCGTTTATCCTCCGTTCGTACATCGCATGCCAGTTTGCGAGCCCTTTCCCTGTAGCGGTTCTCCAGATGTGTAGAGCGAAACATCTCACGCCAAGTGGCATTTCTCCTTGGAAAAAGCCACCTGACAGGACCTCTCGAAAGATGGCCAGGGCTTTTCCGGTGGTCCTCTTCAAAAGCGAAGACGTTTCCATCCGGATCGGATACGTAGGCGAGTCGTCGCTGCCGTTTCACGGCCAGACCCAGTACCCGTGCCTGCCGCGCTGCCAGGTCTGTGTTGGGTACCAGCAACCGGAATTCAGGCCCACGGCTGCCACTCGCCTTTTCGAGTTCGATCCACTGATGACTCTCGTTTGAGATGCGCATCCTCACTCCGGCTTTAGCATCTTGCTCGTCAAATCCGAGCCCCGCATTGTAAAACTTCTGGTCTACAACCAGGTCAGGGATCGCGACTCTGATCCCCATCAACAGGTTTGAAATTCGATGTTCGCCGAGGTGCTTCCCGCGGTCCGTGAAGTGCATTGAGCCCGGCAAGTATTGTGTAAATTCGACCACCCGTCCCTCCGGATCATCGAGCGAGAAAATGAGATTGCCGGCGCCTCCCTTCACTACCGGTGAGGGCCGAAGCCCGCGTGCAACATAGAGAGCATTCAAAGCGTCCAGTGAATCCGCCTCGTAGCACACGTGCATCCATCCGAGAGGTTGGGCCGCGTCGGTTCGTGGATAAAGCTCGATAAACTGACGGTCGTTGACTTTGACAAAAACTTCTGTCGTCTTTCCATCGCGGGTAAAAGAAAACGCCTCCTCAAAGCCGAGGCGGTGAAAGAAGTTTCGCGAGCTGTCAAGGTCGCTTACGCGTAATGCAATATGCGCAATGCCATTGACCAGTTGAGTCTGCGCGCGGCAAAGGATCGAGTTGGCGAAAAGAACAACAACCAGCAGCGTCGTCCATCGCACCTTCATTGTCGGTCCTCAACATTCTGAAGCCGTTCTGGCTTCGTGTCTAACGAAGCTTCCTGCCAACCGTCAGCGGTCCAGGTAGCCACCACCTAGCGCAACAGCGCCGATGCCGCCCATAGAATCGGAGCCTGTCCGTGATAGTCCCCTGTTTTCCGCTTGCGCTCCAGGTAATACTCCAGGTCGTTCTGCTTTCCGGTGCCCTCGCACACGCTGGTCACGTCGCCGTTCTGGTCGATGTATCCGATAACCGCCAACCATGCTTTCCGCGCAGCGGGTCCATAGGTGTAGGGATCGAGCCAGCCATTCTTCACCCCGGTAATCATGGCAAACGTAAACATTGCCGAGCTTGAACTTTCCGGCCACGCTTCCTCATGATCGATCAGTTGCCGCCACATTCCATCTTTTCCTTGATACCTGAGCAGCGCCGCCATCATCGACTTGTAGCCTCGCATAATGCGCGCCCGCTGAGGGTGGTCGGCTGGCAACGCTCGCAGCATCTCCGCCATCCCTGCGGCCACCCAGCCATCTCCGCGCCCCCAAAAGAACGGCACATCCGGAGCATGGTAGAAAAGCCCGTTCGGTTTCTGCAGCTTATCCAGATAAGACACCATCTCCAATGCATCCCGGTCCAGGTACTTCTTATCTCCGGTAGCCCGGTAGGCCTCTAGTTGAAGAATCGTCAGCATGTACATGTCGTCGATCCAATACCGCGTCTCCACCGAAAGCCCATCTGGCTGGGGGTTCTCCCATTGACGATCTGCAAACTGTTTTCCATAGGCCAGATACTTCGGGTCCTTTGTCTGGATGGCGATCTCCATAGGAACAATCCCGAAGATTTCGTCGTCCACATGCCTGCGGTTGCCGATTAGGTTTGTCTCAGACCCACCTGGAAGCAATGGGTCGAAACGCTTGATGAGTCTGCTTCGCAAATCCAAGTCGGAAGTCAATTGTGCGAAGGTCAGCGCCCCATACCATGACCCCACCTCGCCATAGAAAATCGTCGAACTCTGGTGCGGACTGGTGATGAAGTGCTCGGCAAGACTCCTGCCCACCTCTTGTGGAGAACTCCCCGCTGGCCAATTGCTAAAGTAATCCTGCTGTGCCAACACCGTGCCTGCTCCCGCAGGCAGCAACAGCCCTAACGCTGCGAACTTCAGAGCGAAATTCATTTGCATCTCCTCTTATATCGATGAGTCGAAGAAGCATGTCTTGAACACGCTAGAATCATATCCATCCGGCGTCAAGGCAATTGCAACGATACACAGCACTCGTTCGGAAAATACAAGCCAGCCTCCTTTGCGCAGTTGCTCAAGATGTTCCGGGAGTATAAGGATGGCCTGTGTGAGGAATCGGGCTGCTGCCCGAATGCCCGGCCGGGCAGGCCGCGAGTTTTAGGTGAGGGTTGGCTCATTCCTTCATGCACAACTCATGCACAATAAGACTGGCGTTATTGTGCGCTGTCTGTCTTTTCAACGACTTACAGCTCCTATCAGTGCGCTGTAAGTTGTTGATTGCATTGACCGTGGCAAGATTCACACGGTGGAAGTCGCAGGTTCGAATCCTGCAGCGCCCACCAGAAACCACACAAATAGCCAACTTTGAAACTGAGCGAGTACCCTGTCTACGACTTCCTTTGCCAAACTAGACAGATTCCAGATCGGATGATCGGTCAAGACCGTATATCGTTATCAGCAACGTCCCGTTCCAGATTTTCGAGGATTGAATGCCTACCATTGACGACGAGTCAGGATCAAAGCCCATTGAACATACAAAAGGGCATGTAAAGTGTCCTGCTTGCGAGGCAGCGCGAAAGGCTCTGGTCTACCGGCTTGACAAAAGCACCCCGTTTAGCTTCGCTGCGAAGACTTGGCTGAGATCGAGAAGGCTTGTCGAGAGCGGGACAGGCAAGTTCGTTCGCAAGTCAACGCTTAGTTCTTATGAAGGACACATCGACTCGCTTAATCTCTTCTTTGGCGAGTTGACGCTTGCGGAGATCACTGTCGGTCATCTGCGTTCCTACCAGATAGCACGGCTTGCCGGTAGCGAACCATTCATCCGAAAGCGCCGTCCTAACGCCAATGAAATACCTCGCCCTCTACCCGTCACCGCGAAGAAGGTCAATCAGGAAGTATCAATATTTCGAATGATTCTCAAGAGGGGTGGCAGTTGGACCCCAGAACTGGAACAACACTCCGAGCCTTTGGAAGAAGAGGTGCAGGACATTCCTCCGGCTCTATCGATGGAACAACAGCAGCTTTGGTTGGACGTAGCTGATTCGACAGAAGAATGGAGACTGATTTACTGGTATTCAGTTCTCGCATTTGAGACTGCGATGACCACGGATGAACTGCGTGCAATTCGCCTCGGCGATATTGACATTGTGAAGAGAACAATCAGAATTTCGAACTCCGTTGCAAATGCTCGCCAACGTGGGAGAACTGTGCCTATCAGATCCGCAGACGGGCTTTGGGCGGCAGAGAAGTTAATGGATAGAGCGAGAGACCTGGGTGCGACAGCACCCAATCACTTTGTATTTCCTTTTCGAAATACGCCACAGCCATTCGATCCAACTAAACCAATGACTGTCTCGGGAATCAAGAAGCGATGGGAAGGAGTACGCGAGGAATCAGGCATTCATTGGTTTACCCCCAAAGACACAAGGCATACAGCGATCACTCGCTGGGCAGAGAGCGGCGTCGAACCCGGATTGATAACGATGTGGGCTGGCCCCCTCTCCTCCCGGTGGCTCAACCACTACATGCAGATTGCTTCCGGGGAGAGCCAAAAGAAGCTGAAAGAGGCTTCCAAAGAAGTCAACAGCCCGGCAAGACAGAAGAATGATTATGCAATTAATGCGAATACGCGTTCGGGAGCGAACGACAGCAGAGCGAGCAAATGCGACCTTGAGATTGGTGACGTTGTATCTCTGAAATCCGGAGGTCCGCAAATGACTGTTGTTGAGGTTCGTGGTAATCAAGTGCATTGCATGTGGTTCATGGATGGCAAGCGTGAAGGGAATTGGTTTGGGTCCGCAACCGTTAAAAAAGAGCCATAAAGCCGTCATCCTGAGCGAACGTAGCGCAGCGAAGGGAGTCGAAGGACCTGCGGCGGGTGGCCCAGGTCTAACCCATGAACCTGGGTGCCCCATGTCTCGATTCTGAGACATGGGATGTAGGATTTCTCCATGTTCCCGCTACGTGCCGACGATCTTGCGCAGATCTTTAAGGAGAACGAACAGATGCAGAGGATCGGTGGGTGAAGGAATGAAGTCAAATTGCTCGTAATACTGCCTCGCCTTATCATCTTTGGCGTGAACCGCCAGGGCGCGAATACCGGCGATATCTGCCGCCTGAAGGGTGCGTAGTATGGCATCGCGGAGAAGGGCGCGGCCGATGCCCTTCCCCTGCCAGTCTTTGTGAACCGCAAGGCGGGCCAACAACATGATCGGAACAGGATGTCGTGCCAGACCTTTGCGAAGCCGTTCCGGTGCATCGGCATATTCCATCTGGCCCGCAGCCAGGCTGTAATAACCCACCACTGCGTCGTTGACCAGGCCTACATAAGTTTGAGCGGCACTTGCACCTTGGTTTTGAAGAGCGTGTTTGCTGAGCCAGACATTGAGGTCCGGCTGGCCGCAATCGAATGCATCAAGAACGTGCTCACGCCGGAGCTTCTCAATACTGCGCGTTTCACTCACCGATCAGAACCCGAAGCGAAGAATCCCGGTTCTTCAAGAAGAGCTTTCAGCCGAGGCAATGGTCGCGTGGGAGCATCGAGCGCAGCCTGAAACGCGGCCCATTTCTCCGCATCGAGAGCGAAGATGCGCCGCTCCGCAAGGGTTTCTTCTGCTCTTGAAAGCGCGCTCTCCATCACAAAATCGCTCATTGATCGATGCGAGGCAGACGCGGCAGCTTGGAGTTTAGCCTTTGCAGAACGCGAGACTCGCACATCGAGCTTCTCCGTGCGTCGTTCCGTTGACATCGTTTGAGTCGCCACGCCGGTTGTCCTCCAAACCCTACTTTAAATATCTGTAATGACAATGTCAAGACAATCAGCTTCGGCGCTAAGGGAGAGTGACC
>PLZC01000023.1 GCA_003151985.1 Acidobacteriaceae bacterium | reverse complement strand
ACACCCTGGAGAAGGCAAAGGCCGAAATGGATGCGGCTTCAAAAGCGGCCCAGGCGGAGGCCCGTGCCAAGTCGAAGACGACGGTAAAGCCGGTGCCGCCGAAGACGGAATCCACACCGCCTGCCGCAACCGCCAAGGCGGCCGAACCTGTGAAGCCGGCGTCGCTGAAGACCGCAAGCCTCTTCGATCTGCCTGCGCCGGCGGCCACGTCCACCGCTGCGCCAGCCGAATTGGAAGAGGACTCGGAACCCTTCATCGAAATTGACGATGACGAGCCGGTAGACGATCTCGAAGAAATAGATGACGCGGCCTGACGGACGCTCTCTCTCCTATCCCTCGGAAGGAAGATTGTTTCAGGATGGCCGACAAACCAGGGGTTGGCCGGTTTACTAGCGGATCGACCTGAACACTTCCGTGAGTGAAATGGGCTGTTATCGTCAGTCCCCGAACCGCGACGAGAGGCAAGATTCATGCACACTAGCCGATTTGCGAGCACTGAACAAACCTTAATTTCGCGATGAACTACTCCGACAACGCGATCCGAAAGATGCCCCGCCTCGCACAGGAATTCTGAAAACGAGTACCACGTCACGAATTGATCGTGTGACTGCGCCAACGACTAAGGCCGCTTCCTCAAAGAATCAAATCGGTAGGGATCGATCTCTTCAGTTTCAGGCTCATCGTAGTCGGAATAGCGCTCGATGCGGTCCTTTATCCAAAGCAATGAAAGAACACTTTCGTAGTTTGGGAGTCCAATGGAATGCTCCCAGAGCACAGCACCTTCGAGCACCACACGCTCGTCCAGCCATAGCTGGGCGCCAACCGGCTCAGGGCTTGTATGGGTCCTCGTTCCAGAGAAACACTCCCAGGCCTGCGTTCCCTTCGCGATTTCCCAACCGCGCTTTAGATAGAATCCAAACTCTGGCGACGGTTTATACCACGAAACCTTCCCCTTTTTGCTCCAAACGATTGCACATCGTTCGCTCACAAGGTCGCAGTACCGCCATGCAGTAGCCGAAAGTGAAGCGTTGCTTTCATCGGCAACAGTCTGGATTATTCCGAGCGATGGCGGCTCGCTTTTGAACCGTGGACCGGCGTATTGGCTAGGGAGTAACAGTTCGGCGGCAAACTCATCAGCTTCACGCTCAAGCTCTTGCGTGGCGTCTCCCCAGTTTCCAATATCCGAAGGTCCGCAAACTGCCCCACACATATCATGACCGGGCAATACGAAATGGCCCAATTCATGCGCCACCGTGAAGTTCTTGCGTCCAACTTCTCGAATCGAATCTCTGACGATGATCGCTGCGAGCGGAGTACCCTTTACGCGCACTAGCCCACCATCGAAGCCCTGAACATCTAGTTCGTTATTGTCTAGTTGTAGCTCTGTTGCGACGCTACGGGGATCTCCCGGCCCCGAGATGTTCAGCTCATTCAGAAGAGCCTTGGCGTATGCGCGACCCTTATTTACTTTTGCCATCGTGCCCTTTCAGGCGCTCAATCTTTTCCTTCAGCTGTTCCTGGACAGTATCGAGGGACTTCCTATCGGCGTCAGTTAGAGGCTGCTTCTTGTTGCGGAAAGACTCAGCAAACGTTAGTGGCGTGTCGAGCAGAAGAGCGGATGCTAATAGCTTGGCTTTTTCGACGATCCGTTCCACGCCTGCCTTTGCTTGATGGACCAACTCCGATTCATTTCGAGGTGGCGCAGAGAGAGGACGCAGCTGCTCTAGGGCGCTCTTCAACAAGGGCGGTAAGTCCTTTTGCGCTTTCCAATACTGCTGTGCTTCCGCGTAAAGGCGCTTGTACACACGATCATTCAACGCGTCTGTGTCGAACCCGGCTTCGCTTAACGTTTGTCCGGCTTCTTTCTCATCGATCTCTTCCGGTTCTCCGAACAGCGCTTCCGAGAGACGATTGATTCTGTTGCGAGCCTCTTCAGGACGGCGTTTCTTCATAAGCTTTTCGCCTTCTTCCTGGGGATATTGATCAGCTCCCCCGTGCACAATCGTCGGCGCAACCTCTTCTTACGATTCTGAATATCGTCTGCACTAGTGCCGAGTGCGTCCGCAATCTCTTCAGGCTTGTACAACTGCAGATCCAGAACTGCCTCTACCACTTCCTTGAGTGCCGGTTCGTCGTCGACCGATTCGCGCACGCGCTCACAATATTCGTCTTCATCAAGTACCGAGGAGGGATCTGGGAAGAGCGATTGGGGATAGTCATCTAGCGCCGGCTTTACGTCTTCCTTGCTTTCAATGTCCTCGTTGCTGGAAATCGCCGCCCGGGACTCCTCTCGCTCATGCGACTTCTTGCGAAGCGCGTCGATGATGTCGTTCCTCATCGCTGTACCTAACACGGTCATCAGCGAGCCGCGCGACTTGTGGTGCTTGATTCTTCCGATGGCATATTCCATCAGCGTCTTTTCGACGAAATCTTCGATGGACAGTCCGGTACCGGGGATGACAGCATCTTTGCCGCCAAGCGAAAACTCGGCGAAGACGACGAGACCATATGCGGTCAGTCGCTTCGTTAGGCCTTTGAAGTCGGGGTAGTTGCCTTGCTCACTCAATCCAGCCCCTCGCCTTTCTTATGCGGTTCACACACCGCATTTTGGCCATGAGTTGGTGCATTTAGGCTTACTTGAGCACCAATTTAGCCACGGCAGAAAATCTTGTGGCCAGATGGCGAAAACCGCGGCATTGGATCGCATAAAGAATACCAGCGTGAGCGACTTGCGGGCTTTAATGGCCGGAGCCGCCCGCGACGGAGGAAATACTGCAATTCACTTCAACCGATAACCGCCACTTCAAGACGATGGCACAGGAGAACCCAACATGAACAAAGAAACATTGCACGTGGTCGTGCATTATCCCGCGGCCAAGGAGCCGTTCAAAGATGACAACGCGAGCCCGTCGGAGACGGTTGGCTCTCTGAAGGCCCGCGTTTTGACTGCGTTCGGCCTTTCCGAAGGACAGCAGGGCGGACAAACGTTCACCTACACGCTGTACCACGACAAGACGCCGCTCGAAAACCTGAACGAGACCATCGGACAGGTTGCCGCCGGTCAACCGACGCTTCAGCTGAAGCTGAGCCAGCAGATTACGCAGGGATAGATGAGCGACGAACTCTCTAAACTCAACCTCAAGGATGACTTCGAGGAAGCCTTGAGCGTTTCCGATTCCAGCCGGTAGAAATTGGAAATGCCTGGCGACCTCGAAGTCTTGGCGACGATGCATTCAGTCAAAGCGCCGAGCGAACTCTTTCAAGCACGGCTGCTTTGGACCAAGTACCCGGACCTGCCGCCAGCACTGAAGTTCCGAGATCCATCGACTGGTCGTCTCGACCTGCCGCAGGCGTGGCCTATCATTCGTGGATTCCGGCCGCAAAGTCTGGATGCGTGCGTGAATTATTGTGCGGAAGGCTTTGCACTTCACCCTGAATGGGTGCAGGATCCGCGCTTTCGATGGCATCCCAGTAATAACCCGCTCTTACGAGTTCTCCGCACATTGCAGGAAGAGTTCGATGAGCAATACCAAGGGCGTTTTAGATGACAAATTTCTATTCGGAAACCACGAAATGGCTGCTGCCCGAGACGGTGCTGCCCGACAGCTTGATGGAAATGGAAATTGACGGTCGGCGCGGCAATGAGGGCGTTGTACTCTGGCTTGGTCGTGACGAGGGCGAAATCGCTGAAGTCACTCACTTGGTCAAATTACGTGGTCCGCTTGTTACCAAGCGGCCGAATCACATCCACATAGAGTCTGCACTTTTCAATGATGTCGCTGATTTGGCCATCGACCATAACATTCGTCTCCTCGGCCAGATCCACAGTCATGGCCCTGGATACTCTTTGAATTTGTCGACGACCGACAGAGTCTACGGACTTCAAACGCCCTACTACCTTTCTCTCGTCGCACCTGAATACGCGCTGTCTGGCAGCTCGATTATCGATTGTGGAGTGCATGTGTTCAGACCGGAGCGGGGCTATGTGCGGTTGAACGATGCCGAGGTTTCGCGTCAAATCAACATCGTTCCTGGTCCTCACCTGCCGTTCATTGAAGTCGGAGGCCTTGGATGAACAAGGAACTGTTATATAGTCGGCCACAGAAGAGCGCCGCTGCACTGGGCGATCTAGCCAAAGACCGTCATCGATTCTTGGACAAGAAGGTCCTGCTTACGGGAGAGACCGAAGTTCTTGAGACAGCAAATGGTCGCGATGCCTTTCTTTTCAGCTTGAGACTGTTGGTTCGAATCTGTGCGAACGTGTCTGTGGTCCTGCCAAATGGACAGGCAGCCCTCTTTGCCGAAGCTGAACAACTCGCTGCACAGATAGCCTTTGGCAAGCCCATTGAGTTTCTTCCTTCCGCCATCTTTGAGGAGTTCGACGCAGTTTTGTCCATTGGAACAAGCGTAGAGCCGGGACTACCCTGGACGACTATCAATTCCAACGGTTGGCGAGCCCGCGTCTCGTCGGGTGACCTGCCGCCGGCCGGAGAATGCCGCTCAGAGAATCCGATTGGAGCGCTGGCATGTTCGTGCCTTGGAGTCGGGGAAGTCTTTAAACGGCTGATTGCGCTTGTTCCCGAGCGCGGGGAACTTCTAAACGGTTTTAGCTTTTCCCTTTATGACCTCACCGCGGATTCGGATGATTGTGGCCCGCCTCTTCCTTCGAAGATCCAGTCCGACCTCCTCATAGTGGGCGGGGGCGCAATTGGAAACGGCATAGTCGCCCTACTGTGCCGTTTACCGATGTATGGCGCTATCGAAATTGTTGATCGTGAATGCTTCGGTGAAGAAAACCTGGGCACTTGTTTGCTGATTGGTCCTGTGCATTTGAACCAGGCAAAGGCGCCGGCTTTAGAGATGATACTGAAAGCCGCTGGGAAGCAGGCGCGAGGGTTTGAAGGTCCATTTGCAGAGTACGCAGCAACGCTCGACGGTAAATATCCGGCAGTAGTGCTCAACGGCCTCGACAATATCGACGTTCGCCACGAAGTACAAAGAGCCCTTTGGCCCGACCTTATCGTTGATGGCGCGATCGGGGATTTCGGCTGCCAAGTTAGTCGGCATCCATGGAAAGAGGACGTCGCATGTTTACTTTGTCTATTTCGAAAGCCAGTCCGGTCAGGCGAGAGCATTGCGGCGGAAGCAAGTGGCTTAGCGGAAGAGAGAGTCCGCCAGCCTGACGAATTGATTACTCCTGCGGATGTTAATGCTGCTCCAGAGGAAAAGAAGGAGTACCTTCGTGTTCGGATCGGCAAGTCAGTCTGTTCTGTAGTGTCTGAGGCAGTGACCCAGAAAATTTCCCAGGACACTCAAGTCAGCGGCTTCGAACCGTCTGTGCCGTTTGTGGCGGCTTTTAGCGCTTGTATGGTTGTCGCGCAAGCAATTCTTCATTTAGCTGGTTGTCCTCGCACGCTCGACTCGAGATTTCAATTCGATTTCCTGCAAGGTCCCGCCCGTGGAGAGCATTACCCAGAAGGACGCAGGAAGGATTGTCTCTGTCAGCGACGTACCAACCTTGATCGGTTGCGTGAAGTACACGGCTTGGGCTGCTGATTCCCAAGCAGTTAGATATGCGTTGTGGTGAGGTGATGATGTCACATCTTAAGCAAGTTCTGTTCGAGACCTATGGGAGCTTCGCTGATAAGCGGATTAAGAAGATCGAGTCTGGTAGGACTTTCATTGCAGATGATCGTAGTCCTGGCGATTATGGAGCTGACAAGGATCTACTATCGTATTTCTGCATGGTCTTTGTGACGGTTCTGAACGAGGAGTTGGTGAAGATCGGACTTTATCGTAATGTGCCGGTGAGCGAGGACGTAAAACGGTGGGTCTCAAAGGTAAGCGGGGCGTTTAACCCTGGAACGGGCATGAACGGAAGTCTGGAGTTTGAAGTCAAACGCGGCCAGCAAGAAAGGCTCTTGGAGTTGGCTCAGAGTCTCGATGCCATCGTTCCTCCTGGTGCTCCCCGTTATACCGTCCCAAGCTACAAGTATGTTTGTCCGCGTACGGGTGACGCATTGCGTCGACTGAATAGTGCGCTGGGTCGAGCCTGGTCCGAACCGAAGAGCTGAAGGTGCCGCTCCGCAATGCGTTAACGTGAAGAGCCTGACGGCGCCTGTTCCAGTTCTCGGCTTCTCGGTGGCGGTAGGGAGAGATTTGGAACCGAGAAACGGGCTTTGCTTCAATCAATGATCGCTCCCTACGGCTCCGGTTTTCGACGAGTGGCAAATCGCCTTCCCGCTCAGGGACCGGTCCAGTAGGGTGTTGTGGGACG
>PLZC01000457.1 GCA_003151985.1 Acidobacteriaceae bacterium | reverse complement strand
TCCTCAACTACGACGATTGGCGCGTCGCCGGTCGGCCGAATCACACGCAGTTTCTTGACTACCAGGTCGTCAATTCAAATCTCGAAGCCGAGCGCGATCACCTCCTGGTCGGCAGCAACGCCGCATGGCGGTTGTCTTTCACCGCATGATCATGCCGGACGGTTACTCCGTGGACCTCGACCAGTTCCATGGCCTCGATCNNTGAAGGACAAGGTCAACAACCACTACTTCCAGATCTTCGGCGCCTCCATTGCGTTGGGCGTTATCTCTGGTGCCGGAGAGATTACCCAAGGCGGCGGCACAATTTCCACCAGCGGGTCACAGGCATTCACCACAGGTGCGGCCGGGAATCTGTCTCAATCGGCGTCCACAATTCTTGACCGCTTCATTCAAATACCGCCAACCATCACCATCCGTGAAGGGCATCGAGTGAAGGTCTACTTCACGCAAGACATGCTCTTGCCCGCATACGAAAACCACACCATCTCGCAGACGTATTAAGGAGACGCCCATGCGCCACAGCACGAAGTTCATTGCTCTCACGGCAGGTCTCGTCATTGCCTTCACCGCGTGCGAAAACCATCAGGCGAAGATTGACGCTCTTCAAAAGGAGCACGATCGATTGAGTCAGCAATACCAAAGAGATTGCGGTTCAGAATATTTGAAGGCAAAACCGGAATTCAGCCAGAAATGCATTGATGAAGCGGAAGAAATGGATGACGCAATGAAGAAGCTTCAGCAAGAGCAGACCAAACGCTAAATGTGAAGGAGGAAATTATGAAGAAAGCATTGCTGATTGCAGTGATCTCATGTGTTGCCGCTACGCCATCGGCGTACGCACAGTTCGGCTCCGGAGTCGTGTACGATCCGACACAAGCTACACATGCTGTGGTTCAGATCAAGAACGAAGAGCGATCGATCGCGAACGAAATCCAGCAGATTGAGCAGGGCCAAAAGATCTTCACAAACACGGTGAAGCTCGCCGACAATGCCATCGCAACATACAACCTCGGACACCAGATGGCGATGATGCCACGAAGTCTGTATCAACCTTTTCTCTCGCGCTCGACCTATTGGATGGAACTGAACCACGCGGCCAACACCTATGGCAATTCAAGCCAGTGGACAAATGCTGTAAATACCGGTGCGGGGGCGAGCATCTGATTCTAGCAGGCATCAATACCCCGTATCGGCCAAATTGCTGGGTACGGAAAGTTGAGCCAGCTGGGGCAACAACAGATTGCGGCCCGAGGAGCAACAGCCGATCTTAGCGACGCTATAACCACGAGCAGTATGCAAACTCTTGGCTCGATTCGAACGAATTCCGTGCAACGCCAGACCGACATCAATGCCCTCATGAAGGCGACGCAGTCGGCAGATCCTTCACAACACACAGAAATGGCAACGTTACAACGCATCAACCTGGCGCTTCTCCTGCTTCTTCAGGAACAGCAAGAGGCTAATCAGATCAGCCAGGCCAACACTTTGCAGCAAATTGTCGGGCAAAAGATGCAGCAGGACAACCTGAAATCGCTCTTTCAGGTTGGCAACGGTTATCAGCAGAATTTCAACGCGACAATGCCGCAACAGACGAGCGCTGGAACCGCGTGGGCATTCCATTACTAAACGCAGGGAGGGGCGACCATGGACTTTCTCATTCTCATCAAGAACGGATGCGACAACGTGACCGCGACGGCCGCCCCATCGCTCGACTCCCTCGGGTTGCATATGGTGATCTCGCTCGCCACGATTATGCTCGTATGGTTCGGGGTTCAAGAAGCACTGGCTTCAGCACAGGGTGGGCCTGGCTTCAACGTCGCGAAGTTCATCAGCTTCTTTGTGCTGATTACATTCGCGTACTGCTTCGTCAGGTTCTACGACAGCAGCATTCCGGGCATTGGCTATTCGCTTAAGGGGTTCATCAGCGGGGGCACGAGCAGTATTGTGGATTACATCGGTACCGATTCAACGCAAGAAGTGCAAACCACCATTCACAATGCGCTGGACAAGGTAGGGACCTTGTCCCCGTCGTTTACTGAGCCCTATACCCTGATCTGCACATATACCGTGCAAATGGTCCTCACCGTTTTGACCGCACTCGTCGCCGTCATCATTGCCTACGGCGCAATCGGAGCAACGATTATCGGATTGCTCGGTCCTGTTTTCATTCCATGGATGGTCTTTGACAAGACTGACTTTCTGTTCTGGGGTTGGCTCAAGGCATTTATTGGATTCGAGTTTTACAAAGTGGTTGCAGCAGCCACTATGAGCGTTGTCGGCCACCTTCTTATCACGTATTTGACCAGCGGAGCCATGAATATCAATGACCCCACAAGATTGATTTATCTGATGCCTGGGCTGCTCATGTTGTGCATTATTGCGGGATTCATTCTCCTGAAGATTCCAACCATGACGGCCACTTTGTTCTCTGGACATACCGGCGGCCACAGCAGCGGTATGGGAAGCGTAATTACCGCACTCATTCTGAGAGCACTTTAGCCAGATTGGAGGACAGCGATGTCTACAGCGGCCACGCATTCACCGGAAATCACCCGCGCCGCGGAACGGTATCTCGAACAATATGGCGATCCTCTGGTGATAAACACATACCTGAAGGTCACCATCTTGGTGCTTGCCGCGGTATGCCTAGCGTTGGCCGGGCTCCTGTTCAGGAGCCAGAAGGCATTGGCCAACCTGCATCCGATGATTGTGCGCATCAATGACGTTGGCCGCGCCGAGGCCATCGACTATCGCCAAAGATTCGGGAGTATCGCAATCCGTGGCAAAGAGAGAACTTGGCGTCAATCCCTGTGAACACTCGATTCATGCCCGACGCGACTGGCCGCCCCGGCGGACCAGCGGCGGGCGATACGAACGAGAGAGCCACATCATCCCAAGTTGCACACCCCCCCCAGGCTCCACGAATGCCCACAGCGCCCGCCGGTGTCTGGCGTCAACGTCAGGCCAAGTCAGCGAAGACAGGCACTGGCACCACTCGGCGGTTGACTGAATGTTCGGAAGCCGTGCTCTAAACAACAACGCGGGGACCGAGATCGACTTTGTCTTGTTACACGTTCGACCCGATCTACGTGCCAGAAACTCGCTCACCTACCGGCAACCGGAGAGCGAGTCGCACGCACAGGCGCTCATGAAGCGCTTCATGGAACGCCTGCAGCGCAAGCGATGGCCAAGGAGAGTCAAGTTCCCAGTCTCGCAGCCTACATTCCACGTGGAATGGTTTCTCTTCTGGGGTGGGTAAAGATAGATAGCATTCGCAAGTCTTATCTTGGGGGGCGCCGAGCATTCGCATCATTCCACCCTATTCGAGTGGCGCTCTGGTGCAATTGCCGGCGGGCGAGCAATTGGCAAGTTGACCACCATCACGGAGCGGATCGCGAATCTCATTCCGGATGCGAGCTCTGTTCTCTTCTATCTGCCCGCTCAGCTGTGCAATGTATCCCTGGCCGCCTTTCGAGGCGGCGTCATGAACAAGAATTGGCAGGTCGCCGAATTCATCTCTGCTCCGGAGCACTGAATCATCGATTCCAATTGCTGCAGCCTGTCGAGTGTCCATTCCTCCGGCAATCCCCCTCATCGTTTGATGATTGTTTGAAAGGATCTAGTGACAGCCCATTCTGTTGCAGAGTCCTGTTTTTACGCCCGAGCCTTGCGCGAGACCGCCGCACAAACCCCGACAGTTGCCTTACGCACCTGGCTTTGGTACCTCGCTTCGGAGGCAGAGGATCGTATTGGAGCGTGAAATGAAAACAGAATCTGATCAATCTCAATCGGAACGCATCTTGACCTCGAACGAAAACCAGCGCGCGGAGCAAGACCGACTAACGGTCAAGGAAGTCGCGCATCGGCTTGGTGTATCTCTCTCCACGATTTACCGGGTCGATCGAGATCATGGCCCATTCGCATTCATCGTCATCGGCAGGCGGATCTTCATTGACCTCGCCTCGTTTGAATCATATCTGGCCAGCACCAGAGGCCTTCGCGCCAATGATGACCAACTTGGGGACGACAACGTGGGGCAATGTCGGCAAGCGGCTCTCAAGCCAGAATCGGAATCGCAAACAGATGCACTGCAGATCGAACCATCCAAAACGAAGGCTACAGCCTCTTCCCTTCCTGCATCGAAAAGCGGCGGGCAGCGCGAGCTTATCATGCGGGAAAGTTCTCCACCTCGCGTTATCTGCTATCCGTGGTTCATGGTATAGCGCTCCGCCAAGAAATGTGGCTGATCTCGTTATACCTTCGCCCAGGTCATGCGGCATGGCAATGCCGCAAGGGCCAATCCCACCAAGTTCAGGAATTGCGCTCAATTAGGTTGTTCTTCCAAAGCGCCAGGACAACATCCATCTGGCCATTCTCCTTCTTCTCGACACCGTTGGTCGCAGCCTGCCAAAGCTCACTCCGAGACGGGTGCTGCTCTCGTTCATTGAGAAATCCGACGGCACGAACGGCATACTCTTTATTGTCTCTCGACGCTGTATAGTGTCCCGCTGGAATGCCTTTGACCAGGCCTTGTTCGCAGAGACCTAGAAAAGCTCCACGCAGGCAACCCTTACTTCTCGCCGCCGGGCTAGTTGGGTACAGCTTCCCCATTGCGCTCTCCCAGCTCGCTTTGGGGTCGGTGCTGGCTGAACGCCCTTGCCGAGCCACCATGATCGCTGCTTCGCCGTATCTATTCGCCATCTTGAACCTCTGTTCTTCACGGACTAATAATTCGACGGATCCAGATCGACCTACGTCTCGACACCTGCGCACTCGCACTGCGCTTTTCCGTCCGAAGACGCAATCAGCCGCGTCTCGGCGCCAGCAAAGGCGCCAATTCGCATTGTCCCACAAAGGCCACGTCTTCGGTTGGCCACCCCATATTTCTCTTTCTTGTGCACCAGCAGGCCAAAGCAAAAGCAGCGCGGCTGCTAGGAACAATTAATTTGCGGACCTGGCCAAGTAAAGAGTAGTGCCGTTGTTTACCCCCTGCCAATCTGCATGCTCCCGTTCATCTGGGAGTCATGACCGACGGCCCCCGTAAGAGCGGTGGCCGCAGGCAGGGTTTCATCAATCGGTGGCGCGAGCCGCCATCTTCACTTGGGAGAACACATGAAAAAGAAACCCGTACGCGGAGGCCGCAAGGCTCACCTTGAAGCAAAGAAACTCACGATCCAGCCTGATGTCTCGATTCAGCCAGGTCAACCTGATTGCCTTGTGGTCGTTGATTCCGACGCCGGCGCAACGATTAATCCGCACGCCGAAGAAGAGATAGGGCTTTTTCGGCCTAGGCTGCACTGGATATCAGAAAAATGAGTGTTGAGGCTTTGGTACTTCCACGTGCACGTTCACTATGGAAACAGATACCAAGAAATGTCTCGTGCGCAAGCCGGGATTATTGAGTCCGTCGGAGCTTAAGGCGCAGACATTTCCTGGTACAAATGCCAGGCCTTTGGTACTTCGGTCAGCAGGTTCACTCTAGAAATAGATGCCGAGAGATGTCTCGAGTGCAAGCCGGGATCTGAGGATCCGACGGAGCTCATGACGAGAGATATCTCCTGGCACGACGTGAACGTGAGGCGCGAACATGCCAGCAACCCAACAACGCAGACTTCTGCAAAAGACCGATCTCATGGCCTTGTTGCAGCTCCCAGAGCCCAAAGTTCAGTGGCTCATTGACACCTACCAGATTCGTTCGCTTCTTCTCTGCGGAGAAGAGCGCTTCGACTCCCGCGAGATCGATCGTCTGATTGCGACTTATCAGCAAATCTCAGAAAGAAAGGAACCTCATGTGCAGTAAACCACAAGGCCCGCGTCCTTCAGAAGCAGTTGAGGAATCAACTAATGCCATTATTCAAATCGCCCGCCTCCGCGATGGATACCGTACCGCTTCCCATCACCGAACAGAACAGATCCTTGCTCCCACCGGAACCTTCAGGCCTCTGGTCGAGAAATACATGGCCACGGTGGCTCCCAATCGCTACAAGGCAGTCGACCTCATCAAGGTTCGTGGCAGCATCGGCAAGTTTCTGCGGTTCGTTGTTCAGGATCTTCGTATCGTCGACCTCGATCAGATTCGGCCATCCACCATCACCTGTTACATCGAGAGACAGAGGGCGAACGGTCTCACCAGCCACAACTTTCTGGGGCATCTGGCAAGCTTCTTCGTGTGGTTGATCTCACAAGAGCTTTATGACCGTGGCAATCCCATCATCAACAACCTTCACCGGGGCCAGATGTCGTCCAAGCCCTATCCGCCTACTGCCAACCTCTAACGGGAAGCGTCCGAGTCGACCGGACTGCAAATCCTGCAATCAATGATTCGAAAGGAACCTAATGCCAACAATCATCAGCAGCCCTGTCTTCAAGGGTCTATCAGAGGCAATAGAGCCTCCGAATTCAGCCACGCCAAACACTGGGCGCTTCGATGCTAACCATCGTCCACCGAAGCAATACTGGGAAGCAATGCCGTGCGAAGGACCCGGCTGCGCGAATATTATTCCCGCCGGTCTTTATCAGCCCCAGAGGGCGCGCTCATTCTGCAGCAAGACGTGCGTTTCGCGAGATTCGTTCAGCAGATACGTGGTCGGCAAGTGCCCTCATTGCGGCGGCCCAGTGATGGGCCGCAAGGATGAAGCGGGCATCAAGGTGTACTGTTCCGACGAACATTGGAGGGCACACGCAACCGAACAGATTCTGGGGCCGACAGGTGTCTTCCGCGGCTTGATCGATGAGTACATGTCGACCGCTGCTGCGAACTACTACGCGCCCGGAACTCTTCCGACCGTCCGTGTGAGCCTTGCAAAGTTCTTCCGCTTTGCAGTCCAGGTCGAAAAGGCAGCCAGACTAACAGACATTCGCCCCGGAGTTATCACACGCTTCATCGCGGTTGAGCGGGAACGGGGGCTGACCAGCCGCAGCTTTGTCGGCCACCTGTCAACATTCTTTGCTTGGTTGATCGCCGAAGAACGGTATGATCGCGCGAACCCAGTGGTCTCCCGTATTCACAGTCAACGTGGGGCTCCTGCGGAAGCGCGTCCTTACAACGACCGCGACCTGAATACGATCTGGGAGTGTGTCGAGCGCACGGGAAAGCTTCAACTCATGCTTGCGTTTGCAATCGGAGAAGAATGCGGCCTGCGCATCGGCGAGGTTCAGAACATACGCTTGTCAGATATCGATGCTTCGGCACAGACGATCTTCGTGAGGCTGCCAACCAAGAACAAGCGCACCCGGACGGTTCCCTTTCACAGCAACGTAAAGAGGTACCTCGAGCTTTGGCTGATGAAGCGCGACCCTCAATGTAATCACGACCACGTTCTGCATAACAATGTGTCAAAGCCTTTCACTGGAAGCCATTTTGATGCGTGGTTCAAGAACGCTCTCTCGAGCACCGCCGACCCTGCGTGCGCCTTCAAGTTCCATCGTCTGCGTCACACCTGGGCAACGAGGCTCATGAACAACGGAATGGAATTGGCGGTCCTCAAGGTTTTGGGCGGATGGGAGTCGTGGAGCTCGATGCAAAGGTATATCAAGGTACTGGACTCCACGGTCAGAGGCCAGTACGAAGCCACATACGCCAGGTTGCAGGAAAAGGCTGAGTCTGGCGAGGACGAGACCATTTCACTGGTTGATTTTGCCATGATGGATGCGACCAATCCTGCAAGTATCAGCATTTCAATAACCTAGGAGTCTGTCGGAAATAGCGCA
>PLZC01000374.1:706-3445 GCA_003151985.1 Acidobacteriaceae bacterium | reverse complement strand
TATCTACGCTGAACGCCGGTGGGGCCACATCATAGCGAAGGCCAAGGCTGAGAGTGAGCTTGGGAGTGACGCTCCATGTGTCGTTCAGGTAGCCGCCATACTCCGGCATGCGGAACCACAGGGCGCTGTCGCCTGACTTGAGCGGCGTGCGTTGGTTCATCGATGTAATTGCGCCGGTTTCGAACTCCGCCAGCCCGTTCCATCCCGATCCATCGTTGCTCAACGGGCCCCGTCCCGTATAGCTGTTGCCCACCGACACGGAGCGGATTACGTCATTGTCGATTTCGTCGCGCCGCGACCAGTAGCCTCCGAGCTTGAACGAGTGGCGCCCAAGCGTTTTTGAGATGTTGTCCTCCAACTGGTAGATGGGGACCTTTTGGTACCAGTACTCGCCTGGCCCCTGACTCAGCGCCCAGAAGTTGTTGATGCCTAGGTTGTATGTACCGTCGGTGCTGATGCCGAGGGCGGAAAGGTCAGCGTGGCTGAACCCAGCGCCACCCGAAGATGTGTTTTGAAACAGGTTTTCGAACCAGGACGCCTGCATGAACTTGTTGATTGCCGCGGGTTCCTCGCTGCGATTTATAGCCTTGGTTATGCTGAAAGAGACTTCATTATTCAGCGTGGGACCAAACGTGTGCACTTCGTGCCATTGGTAGGTATCTACCGTGTGGACCGGCCCGTTGCCTAAGGTGAGCTCGGGCAACACGCCGCCTTGAGATATCTTAGTTCCGTAATCGTAGGACCAGCGAAAGTAAAGGTTGTCGTGCTCTGAGACATCATAGTCGGCACGGGCTGAGTAGTTATTGCCATCTATGCCGTTAGTGTAATGCCCCTTCCAGTTATCAAAGACTCCGGGCAGGGGAGATGAATACCCGTTGGGCGCTGGAAAATGGCTCAGGTACGCGAGCGCCTTCGGATTAGGGTTGGGAATAATATTGTTCTGGTACGGCCGGCGAGTCTGGGTCGCTGGGTTAAACGTAGATGGATCATAGAGGACGTAACGGCAATTGCTGGGCGCGTTACTCGTCCCATCGCATTGAGACACGTCAACGGGAAACTGCGTGAGCCACGCGCTGAAGTCGCCTTTGAGTTCGTCTGCAGTTGGCAATTCGGCCGTGGCAAGAGAGCTTCCGCGATTGCGCATCTGTTCAAACGAACCAAAGAAGAAGAGCTTATGCTTGCGGCCATCAAATATCCTGGGCAGCAAAACGGGCCCGCCCGCGGTGAAGCCGTACTGGTTTTGATGATAGGCATTGCGTTGCCAGTCTGCGGGTAGATGAGTTGCCTTGAAGTACGGGTCGTTTGCGTTGAGTCCGGCGTTTTGGAAGAAGTTATACACGGTGCCATGCAACTCTTGGGTACCCGACTTGGTGGTAAGACTGATCTGACCTACATCGCGGCCGTACGCGGCGGAGTAGTTGGTTATTTCGGCCTTCACCTCCTGAACGGCATCCATGTTAACGTTCATGACGGGACCCTCAACCCAGTTGTCGTTGTTGTTGAGGCCATCAATGTAGTAGCCAACACCATATTCGGTACCACCTACGTTGAGTTGCTTGCCGCCGGTACTTGTGGCCGAAGCAAGGCCCCATGCGACACGGGTCGTGTCTCCGGTGCCGCTCGTGAACATGGGCACAGTCTGGGCATAGTTCAGGAAGTTGCGACCTTCCACTGGCATGTCATTAACCTGTCTGTTATCGATAACCTCGGAGACATTCGCATCTTCAGTCGCCATTGTGGCGGCAGCGGCAGTTACATAGATTACCTCGGTGGTCTCGCCGAGTTTCAAGGTGAAATTGACTCGCCGGGATATACCGTTCTCCAGGGCTACAGGGGTTGATACGGCCAACGCAAAGCCGGATTGGGCAACTGTAACTTGGTAGCGTCCGGCAATAAGGTTTGGGAACTGGTAGTTGCCGGCAGAGTCCGTTTGCGCCTTTGTCTCGACGCCGGTGTCCAGATTCTTGAGGGTTACCTGTGCCCCAGGCACAATCGCCTGCTGTGGATCGTCCACGCTGCCAACAACGGAGCTGGTTATGACCACTTGCCCATGCAACGTCCATGCGGCTAGCACAAAGATCATGTGGATCAGTACGCAGGCTGTACTACGCACCATACTTTTGACGGTCATCTCTCCTCCAAAGAAGTTGAAAGCTTTCAAATTGAATTGAAAAAAGTGTAGCCCGTCGTTTTGATTTCTGTCAACAAATAAAACTTCAACCGCTCTCTGCACCCTCAGGTCTTCTGTAACCTGACCGCGCTGTACTGGTACAGCACAACAGCGACGTGGAGGAAGGCACAATGTCTATCCAAAACCGGACGTTGCCGTCTTGGCTGGACCGCAAGATCGATTCATTCTCATATTCGATTGAACGTCCGATGTTTGGAGGACATTGGACCCTGAAAGCTTTCATTTTTTTGTATACTGAAGAAGACTGCCTGCGAGGATTGAGTCGATTCTCGACAGTACCACCACTCGCTTTTACGGAGCAGATCCAGTGGCCAACATGAACGACATTGCCAGGATGGCCCGAGTCTCCCTTGGGACTGTGTCCCACGTGCTGAACAACTCAGTGGAAGTTCGTGAGCCACTGCGAAAGCGCGTCCTTGAAGCAGTCCAGGCTACCGGTTACCAGCCCAGCCAGCTCGCCCGAGGCCTGCGGCGCGTCAAAACCAATATGATCGGAATGATCATACCCGACATCACCAACCCCTTCTTTCCGGCGGTGGTGCGCGGCG
>PLZC01000374.1:0-568 GCA_003151985.1 Acidobacteriaceae bacterium | reverse complement strand
GGAACGTCTGCTTGGTTTCAAGCGCGCTTTGCGCGAAGCCGGGCTGCATCTGGCCCCGGAGTATGTACAGGAGACAACCTTCGACAAGCTGGGCGGCCACTCAAAAACCCAAATTCTGCTGCGGCTTATTCCTCGTCCCACGGCGATCTTCGCCGGCAACGACATGATCGCACTGGGAGCGCTGCTGGCCATCCGTGAGGCAGGCCTTCGTTGCCCAGAAGAGATTTCCCTCGTGGGCTTCGACGACCTGGATCTGGCTGAATCAACCAATCCTTCGCTCTCGTCCGTCTCCCAGTCGGGATATCAACTAGGAACAACGGCCGCTCGCATTTTGCTTGATCGGCTTGAGGGCGACAAAGGCCCGGCAAAGCATATCGTTCTTGAAACGTCACTCAAGCTTCGGCAATCCGTTGCGCCTCCCCCTGCGGAGGCACGACCCAACCAGAAAGCCAGTCCCAGGCGTGGTACGAAGACTCGGCCGGCAATGAGCAACGGCCTCCAGCCGTGATCGATCTAAACCCGCTTGCGCGAGCAATGCGCAAGGAGATCTGGAGAACGTCATGAAGTC
>PLZC01000037.1 GCA_003151985.1 Acidobacteriaceae bacterium | reverse complement strand
CCCACAAATTCTGCTGAGGAGGCGGGATTATTTATGAGGTCACCTATAAGGTCAAGCCTTTGACACCAATGCATGTTCACCACAAGACTTTCAGTCTGCAGGAATTTCTTTCGGCATTACCTGACCTCAAGGTTCTTGGTTACTCCATCATGTATTACATGTTTCCGTTCGATGACAAGATCACTGTCGAGTTCCGTAAATACAATCCGGACGCGACGGGCGAGCCGAACCACGCAGCCTGGGCGATCAGAAACCACATTTGGGGAACATCCGGCCCGAAATTTGGACACGACGTAGAAGCTAACTGCTCAATCCCATCGATCCGGTACGGAATCATCGACGCCTTCAACGCAGGATGGCGCTGGCAACTGGAAAACATCGTTTCGAGTGACTACACCATTCCACCGGATCAGATTATTCAATACCCCGCTGTTTCTGACGATAGCCGGTACACGTTCAGTTTATTCGCATTTCCTGAAGAAGACTTCCCGGCCGCTATCACCGATTTCTACCAATTCTGCAACGACTACTACTCGCAGAAGGGCTACCGTTCCAACCTCTTGTATGTGGGGTACCGGATTGCGCAGGATCAGAAGGCATTGCTTTCCTACTCCTACGATGGGACGGTGATGACGCTTGATCCCGTTTCTACCGCGAATCCGGGTTGGTACGATTTTCTTGACGCATATAACCAGTTTTGCACCGACCGCAACGGCAAGCCGCTCTTGAATCAGACCCCGGCTTTGAGCGCAGCCATCGTTCAAAAGGCCTATGGAGACAGGCTAAAACTCCTCGAAGACACTCGCAAGAAATACGATCCCGGCGACCGGCTGCTGAACGACTACTTCCGCGGTCTGCTAACATAGCTCCGCGTCAAAAAGTCTTGAGATATTCAATCAACAAATGTTTATCTTCGTCAGAGAGCGCGGAACCATATGTGTGTCCCCGATCCTGAACAAAGTCCGGCGCGTTGTCCGCCAGGAGGAAGAGTCCATTCAAATGCCCGGAACCGATCACGTGACATAGAAACCGGGTTATGAAGTTGTCCTTGCGGAAAATTTCAGGCGTAACCAGATCGACATTGGCAATCATATCGATTGGTGTGTTCCGCGAAATACAGACGGTGCCTCCTTCCTGATAAGTGAAAGTGCTGGCCTGTGTCGTTCTTCTAATGGTCTTTAAACCCGGCCTCCGTTCGGGCCAAAGCAATTCGTTCATTGCGTCCTGAAACGCGGCGAGCCGGCCTGCAACCGATGGGTCGTTGCTGAACAGACCTACCGAGTTGTTATGCAGAAAGGGCGCGGTCGCCCACATGTTCGCCAGAGTCGGAGTGCGATAGTACCCTCGGCCGCCGGTAGCCTCGACGGGCAACAGGTGCAGGCTTGTGTGCAGCGGATTGACGAGGCCATCGATGTGAACCTCAGGTAACTTCTTGTAAGTGCCGGAAGAGAATTCCTGCCAGATATGGCCCTCGGTGGCATTGCTTGCCATGGCGCGCTCGATATTCGTCCCTATCTCAGAGACTGGATGGCGCTCGTCGTCGGAGAGGAAGTTATCGTTGAGGAAGTCGTCCTGCATAACCGCGATGCGATACCAGTCAACCGCCTCTCCCTGGTAACTTTGTGGAGGACGTTTGCTGGAGTGACAACGAGCGCAGTTCTCGGCAAAAACCAGTTTGCCCCGGACCACCGATTCTGAGTTTTTTGGAAGATAGGTTGCTCCCCCGTCCGCATCGGCAAGACGGAGCGGCGTTAGTGTCCTGAGAAATGCCTCGAGCCCTTCCATCCGCGCCTGGGTTGCAAGCCAACCTTGGTTGCATGCGCTGTTCTGTTGCCTTGCCAGTTTAGGGTCGAATACTCCTTGCACGCGCTTCAAGCCAAAGACAGGATCTTGCAGCGTCGTCCAAATGGCGGCGCAAAGACCGATGTTCACGTAAACCCTGAGGGCCGCGCACGCCGTGTCATTTACTCCGGGCCTGGGAGTTGGATCGTCAAGACATGCGGAGCCGATCGAGTCCGCTCCGTCTTTCAGAACGTGGTAGACGTCGCGTTCGACTCCGTCCTCGGTGCGTTCGCGATGCTTGGGCCGAAAGTTCAAATTAGCAATATTGTTGATGACGTTTGGATTGTTGATGTGGTCGGTTGCAACCTGTGAGGTCTCGGATGTTCCAGGCGGTTGGGCATTGGCGACCTGCCATCTGAAATCTCCGGTTTTGAGGCCGCGTTCCGGCGGATACTTTGAGGTGTTGAAGAGTTGCTCCTTGAAGTATTGATTGCCTATTCCGGGGTGAAGATTGTGCCACTTCGGATTTTCAGGATCTGCGGGAGGGTGCAACGGGTTGAATCCGACATGGCAGAACCCGCAAGCTATGCCAATGAGATAGGGAGGCTCGACCTTTGCGGGGTCCGCCATGTACTTATTAACATCCCAATCCGATTCCTTGAAGTTCGGGTTAGGAAACTTCCTCATTCCGATGATTCCCGCGGGTTCTCCGGGTATGTCCGGAATCCTGGGAACATCGGGGCTGGAACAGTCATCGAGCCATAAGCCGTATCGGTCAGGATGCGTGGCTTTCCTGCAGTCAGGATCGCTGATAACTCCAAAGAGCTTAAATCGCTGGCCGCGATATCTCGAGTCAGCGGCCTGCAATAGGTCAAACGTCCCGTGAGACTGAACAGCGAGGATCCGCCATAGAGCCTGGTCGCCAACAACTTGCTTTCCGGTGGCGTCACGGTCGCCTCCGGTCCAGAAGTACCAGGTATCGCGCCCATGCTCTTCCAGGTCGGTAAGTCCGGCATAGCCGGACTGGTAACAACCGGTCCTTCCGCTTGGACAAGCGTAACCGCTCTGGGCTTGAGCAAAACAAACCACGCTTGGTGCGAAGACCGCGGCGGCACATGCAACAATAAAGAGAGTCGAGTTACGCTTGCGAGGAGTCATTCAAGCCTCCACATTGCGGTCATTTCTTTGTTGCCAAAGACATCGCCCTGAAAGTGGCCTTCTGGATTGTACGGCGCCACGAATGGAGACGAATCTATCACGGAGAAAGCCGTATGGACAAGGTGTTTTGGCGCGGTAACGATTGCTGGGGACGCGCCACTCACGCTAACTTGAACGTAGTGCTCATTGAGCAGCGGTCTAAGGCACCTCGGGCGCACGTCACGATACACGAGCGATCCGGCTCTGAAAGGGAGATACATAATGAAGGCACTCGTCAAGACCAAGGCGGAACGCGGCCTGTGGCTGGAAGAGGTTGAAGAGCCGGAGATCGGCATCAACGATGTGCTGGTTAGCGTGCGGTACACAGGTATTTGCGGCACTGATGTCCATATCTACGAATGGGACGATTGGGCGCAAAAGACCATTCATGTGCCTATGACGATCGGGCACGAATTTGTAGGTGAAGTCGTTGTCGTGGGGTCGAACGTCAACGATTTTTTTGCTGGTGACATCGTTAGCGGCGAGGGGCACGTGGTGTGTGGCAGATGCCGCAATTGCCTGGCCGGCAGGCGGCACCTTTGCGCCTTCGCGCGAGGAGTTGGCGTCAACCGCCCTGGGGCTTTTGCAGAGTTGATTGCCCTGCCCATGACAAATATCTGGAGGCACAATCCTGGAATAGACCAGGAAGTCGCCTCCATCTTCGATCCTTTTGGCAACGCTGTGCATACCGCGCTCTCTTTTCCGGTGCTGGGAGAAGACGTGCTGATTACCGGCGCCGGTCCCATTGGGATCATGGCCATTCCAGTGGTGCGGCATGCCGGAGCGCGGCATGTGGTCATCACGGATTTGAATCCTTTCCGTCTGGAACTGGCACGCAAGATGGGCGCCACTCTCGCCATCAATCCGAACGAAGTCCCCTTGCCGGCGGTGCAGAAGCAACTAGGCATGACAGAGGGTTTCGATGTCGGCCTGGAAATGTCGGGCAACCCACAGGCCTTGCGCGACATGGTCGCAAACATGAGCCATGGCGGAAAAATTGCCGTACTCGGCATTCCCGCTAAGGAGATGCAATTTGACTTGCGCCAAGTCATCTTCAACATGCTCACCATCAAGGGCATTTATGGACG
>PLZC01000115.1 GCA_003151985.1 Acidobacteriaceae bacterium | reverse complement strand
GCGGTCCAGCGGCTGCCCATTTTTCCCTTTGGCGCGCCCGCTCACTTCGTAGGCAATCTCGATGTTGCCCATCGCCGAGAGCGTCGGCATCAGGTTGAACTTCTGGAAGACGAAGCCGATGCGATGCTTGCGCAATTTTGTGCGGTCAGCGTCGTTCAGCGTGGCAAAATCCACGCCGTCGATCACCACGCGCCCCTCGGTAGCCTGGGTTAGCCCGCCAAGCAGGTAAAAGAGCGTGGACTTGCCGGAGCCCGAAGGGCCCACTATGGCTACAAACTCTCCGGGCTCAACGGAAAGAGAAACCCCATGCACCGCGGTCACCGGAATTCGGCCCGCTCGATAAACTTTGCTCAGGTTTTCCGCAACAATGATTGGTGAAGACGCTTCGGATTGCACCACTCCATTGTAAATGGGAGGCTTGACCGGTAAGTTAACGCGACGACTCCCAGGCTCTTCCCTTAGAATGATCGTGAAACGATCCCCAAGGCAGGATTCCCCCCATGACCATGGATCTAGGGTTTAATTTAGTCAATTCCGTTGGAGTGGCCGCCGACAATGCCGGCCTCGTTCTCATCGCTGCCACCCAGGGCAGCGATTTTCACGGACTTCCGACCACGATATTCCAGCTAGGGCTTCCCGGCGCGGAGAATGCCGGCCGCTCGCTCCAACTCGAATTAGGCGAAGCGTTCGAATTCGACCGGCCTGAACTGCTGCCTGCAATGACAGGCCACCTCGCGGGCGAAGCCAAACGGTTGCGCAACCCTCGTCCCGAATGCTACGTCACCCTGGGCGGCTTGCCAGTGGCCTTCGCCGAGTTCAAGTGGCCCTTCCACAGGTCGACCTCGGGCGCGGACACATACATCGTCCATGGCCAGTTGGACCTGGCCGATGGCGGAGAACATAATCTGCACGCCAAGGTGGCGGCTTCGGTCACGCTCACGTTTGCCGAGATTGTGCCCGCCATGGAACAGCCTTATGCGGAGACCTTTGTCTACAACGCGGTGCGGAAGACGGTGGATCTTGGCCAGTTGGAGTTTCTGAAATCCGGAAACCGCCAGCCGGTTCCGGTCACCACCCGCTACTACAGCCGCTGGCAAAAGAAATTTATGTTTACCGAGACCAACGATGCGGAGCGCCTGCAATACCTGCTGCACAAAGTCTATTGGCTGTCTGGTGTGCTGGGCGAAGGCAAACCTGTTTGGATCGCCGACCCGCGCGATGCGCAATATCTCAACACCACCGAACAGGATTTGCTGCGCATGGCCGGGCACGAAGCCGGCGAGGGCTTGTTGGTAGTTGATGGAGAATTTGCCGCGCCCACTGAGCAACTGATGGACCGCTCCCTGGAATACAAGGCCACTCTCGATGCGGCGCTCAACTTCACCAAGCCTCAGTTCAATGAGTCCATGCGCTCCGGGCACGCGAATATGTAGCGCCGCTTCTAGCGGAACGCTCGGGACGAACAATAAAGTCCAGGGCAATCGCATGAACGATTGTCGTTGTTAAAGGTGGTTCTCTTCAGCTATCGCACCGGCCCGATCGCCGCGGTCTTCCCGGAGGGAAGACACGAAAATAGCCCAGGGCAAGCTCAGCGCAGCCCTGGGACAGCATCCCAAGCATATTTTCGCGCCCCGTAGGGTGCGCGGCGACGGCTTTCATCACCGCTCGCCGTGTTCATGCGATTGCCCTGCCATAAAGTCAGCCGCCATCCTTACGCCGAAATAAGGTCACTACAATATTCGCGGCCGCCAATCGTCTACAACAATGTGGACGAGTCGGTGACAATTGCGGTGATGACCGAGCAAGACCTCCGAATCTCCGAACTCATTGCGGAACAACGGGCCCGCTTGCGCAATTTCATCCGCAAGCGGGTGCCAAACGAAGCCGACGTTGAAGATCTGCTGCAAGAGGTCTTCTTCAAACTGGTGGAAGCCAACCGCCTGTTGATGCCGATTGAGTTTGTGACCGCGTGGCTTTTTCGTGTCGCGCGCAATCGCATCACAGACTTCTTTCGCAAGAAGACTCCGGTGAGCTTTACCGACGCAGCGGCTGGAGACGAAGACGGCGAGTTGATTGAGATCGAAGACCTGTTGCCTTCACCCGATGCCGGCCCGGAAGCTCTCTACCTTCGCGGCGTGCTGCTTGAGCAGTTGGAATTTGCGCTCGCCGAGTTGCCCGCCGAGCAGCGGGAAGTTTTCGTCGCTCACGAAATCGAGGGGCGCAGCTTCAAGGAGTTGTCGGCGGAGCACGGAGTCAGCGTCAACACCCTGCTCTCGCGCAAGCGCTACGCGGTACTCCATCTCCGCAAGCGACTGCAGAGCATTCACGACGAGTTTTCAAGGAAGTGAGGAACAACGCATGAGACGCAAATGGATGTTTCTTCTTATCCCACCGGCAATCGTGTTTTTCACCTGGATCTGCGGCGAAGTAGTCATGCATCTGTGGAACTGGCTGCTGCCCATGCTCTTCGGATGGCGACAAATCACCTTCTGGCAAGGCCTCGGACTGTTGCTTCTCTGCCGGATACTGTTCGGAAGCTGGAGTGGAGGTGATCGCTCCAAGTCCCGGCGGCGAAGAGTCGAGCAGTGGGAAGGTATGACGCCCGAGGAACGTGAGAATTTCCGCCAGGGTATGCGTTCGCGTTGCGGCACATTTGGAACGCCACCCAGCGATATCAAGGACCCTGCGTGATCGGTCGGGTTGGGACTGAAGGGGGCAACGGCGTCGCGCCCCCTAAATCTCCCAGGCGCTGCCGACTGAATGAATTTGATCGAAGGTTTTCTTTCGCCTTGCTCGGGCCGGAATGTTCAGCTTGCAAATCTCATGCTGCAATTGCGATCCGTGACCGAGGGAGAGCGAGGGCCGGTTGCCCACGGGACTTATTAATAAGTAGATTGCCCACAACGGCCGCAGGCATCTCGCAGTAACTACTTTGCATCTTGTCCTACGGGGTTTCAGGCCATCTTCATCTGATTCAAATTCCACGGGGGCACCATGAAAACTTCGTCTGCATCGCTCCGGTGCGTCCGGACGACCCGTCTGTGCGGCTTTTGGACAGCTCTTCTAACCGCAGCAATTCTCGTCTCCACTGCCCACGGCCAGGCGGTCAAATTCGTCGCTCCTCAGCGTCTTGCGAACGCCGACGGGCAGCCCTTTGACACCTACAAAGCTTTTGCGGGCCGCTTCCACACCGGCAGCCGCGTCGACATTGCATTCACTGGCATCACATGGGAATTCTTAGGCCCAAGAGAGTTTCACGATGTCGCGCTCAACCAGGGCTCCGGTTCTTTCAACGTGATCGTCAGCAATCCAGGCATCGACAATTCAGGCCCCAACGGCAGCATCGGCAATCCAGGCCCCGACCTCGCCGCCGATTTCAACCGCGATGGGCTCACCGACTTGGTTTCCCTGGTTCCGGGCGGGTTCGAACTCCAGTTCGCAATTGGCGACGGCACGTTTACCGACGGCGAGTTCGTTCCGGTAGACAGCTTTAACTCCGATGTGACCTCAGTTGTGGCGGCCGACTTCGACCGCAACGGCACCATGGACCTGGCCGCCCTCACCTCAAGGAACACCGTTGTCATCATGCTCAATGACGGTCACGGCGTCTTTCATGCGGCCTTCACCTACCCGGCCCCCACTGCCGTAGCTACCTTTGGCGGCGGTTCTCTCGTAGCGGGCGACATCAACGGCGACACACTGCCCGACCTTGCAGTTATTGCTGGAGGGACGGTTACGCCTTACATCTCCACGCACGGAGGCGCGCTCACCAGGGGCGCAACATACAATGTGGCCGCCTTCGGCCCGGCCGAGATCAAGGACGTGAATGGGGACGGGCACGGGGACATTGTATTCGTGTCGCGAGGCGGGATAGGCATCCTACTAGGGAGCTCATCTGGTCAGCTCACTGCGGGCAAGACCGTGAGCTCGCCTGGCGCCGGTCTGCTTGTCGTAGCTGACGTGAACAAGGACGGCCGGATGGACCTGGTCGTGGCAGGCGGGTGGTTTCCTTCCTTCGTCAATGTCTACTTCGGAAACGGCAACGGTACCTTCAAAACCCCCACCACCTACAGCGTAGGCAACGGCAATACGTCCTTGATTGCGGGCGACTTCTACGGCAAGGGTAACGTGGACCTGGCCACACTCGATGAGGGCGATGCAGGCCTCACACTGCTCAAAAACCTCGGCAACGGCTACTATCAGGCTGCCACCGTCACTCATTCTCCCAACGCCACTGGAATTGTTGCGGGTGACTTCAACCGCGATGGCAGGCAGGATGTCGCGGTGGTCAACACTCCCACTTGTGCCAGCCCCTGCAAAGGATCGGTCACCGTGTTTCCAGGCTCCGGCTCCAATTACTTCAATCCCGGCAAAACGTACCCCATCGGCATGCACGGCTCGGCAATTGCCGCTGGAGATTTGAACGGGGATAAGATTCTCGACCTGGTCGTTGTCAACTCCGTTGCTGGCGACACATTCGACACCAGCGTTCTGCTCGGCAATGCGGACGGGACGTTCAAACCCACCCGCAACTACAAGCTGGGATCGCTGAGCAACGAAGTCTTCCTGGTCGATGTGAATCACGACGGGCGCCTCGACCTGTTCACTGACGGCGGAGTTGCGCTCGGCAGGGGCGATGGCACGTTCGGAACCCGCAAACCATTTCCCAGTTTCAGCTTTCAGCCGAGCATGCATTTTGGAATCGGCGACGTGAACAGGGACGGAAAGTTCGATGTTGTCGCGGTGACCTCGGCCGATTGCGTGATGAAGATGCAGGTGTTACAGGGAGACGGCAAGGGTGGTTTCACGCCCAAGGCAGTGGTTTTTGAAGACTACTCCGACCCCGTCACCTCGATCGTGCTGGCCCGGCTCCGCCCCGGCGGCCCAATCGATATCGTTTACTCCCGCGCGGGACAATGCAACATACAAAACCCTGCGCAATTCTTCTCCGGCGTTTCAGGATTCGCGGGCAATGGCGACGGTACCTTCCCCACCAGCATCGACGTAGAATCCGGAGCGGGAATGGGAGACCCCGTGGAGATTGGCCCCGTGGTGGTGGCGGACTTCAACGGCGACGGCAAACTCGATGTGGGCGTGGGGGCGTGGGACTTCTTTGCAGTGGCCCCAGGCAACGGCGATCTCACATTTCAGCCTCAACAGGTCTTCGCCGCCAGCGCAGGCCCGCTCACCGTTGGAACCGGGACCAAAGCCATCACCGTGGCCAACGGCATTGCGGTTGCCGACTTCCTCAAGGACGGTAAACCCGACGTTGCGCTGACTTCCGGTCTAGGCGTCGCGCGACTTTACAATGTAACACCCAAGTGAAGGGATGTGGGCATTTCCGGAATCCTGGGATCCTTTATTGTGCCAATGCTCCCAGCGCGGCAACACCGGCGCCCAGTAATGCGGTCTCGTCGTCTGGGGGCAGGATTTCAAGCGAATAACTCTGCAATGGGCTCATCTTGACCATGGTTTCCAGTTGGCTGCGCAGCAGGGAGAGCTCCAGAAAGCCGACGTTGTGGCCGGTGAAATAAAAGCGGCCCGGGCCGGCCAGGTGGATGAATGAAGCAGTGGCGGCGGCCAGCGCGCGGTGCCATAGATCGACAAACTCGCGGCATCGCGCGTCGCCCTGCTTGGCGTGGGCGAAGATCTCTTCCGGCTCGAGATCGAGGAACCGCATGCGCATGGCGCGGTAGCCCATGATGCCTTCCAGGTGACCGACACCACCACAGCCACAAAATCGTTCTTTAGGATCAAGCGTGACTGTGATGTGCCCGCCCTCCCAGACTCCTTCAACATAGGGCCAGCGCCCGTAGCCAATGCCATTTCCAATCGTCCAGACGCGGGTGAGCTTGTCGAGTTGTCCGCGCGTGGCGGCCACACCGGCGGCTATGGCGTCGGCATCGTTGGCCACATGAACCGGCGCTACGATTCCACGAGTAGCAAGCGCCTTGGTCAACTCTTCCGCCATGCGCATTCCCTTGAGCTGGGTCAGATTGGGTGAGTCTTCCACCACGCCGCGGCGAATAATGCCCGGCACGGCCACACCGATCGCGTCCACCGGTGCATTCCCATCGCCTGCGAGCGTGGCGATTTGTTCGGCGAGAATCTCCACCATTTCTCTCGCCGGCATTGCGGTCAGCGCGTCCACCTGGTCGATATCGCTGGGGTAGCGCAAGAGCTCACTCACCAGCCGCTGGTTCTCGAGCCTGCCGGTCACAATGTGTTCGGTGATAACGACGCCGATAGCGGTGGTCATTCAAACTCTCCTTGTTGCCAGCTAATTGGCCTGATAGCGATGCAGGCGGCCCAGGCCGTTGAAAGCCGCAACTTTATAGCACTCCGCGAGAGTGGGGTAATTGAAGACTGTATCGATGAAATAATCCACGGTGCCGCCAAGGATCATGACCGCCTGGCCGATGTGGACCAGTTCGCTGGCGCCCTCGCCGATGATGTGTACGCCCAGCACCTTGCGCGTATCGCGATGAAAGATGAGCTTGAGACGCCCGGTAGTATCGCCGGTAATCTGCCCGCGCGCGCTTTCCCGGTAGTAGGCCATGCCAACTTCGTAGGGCACATCCTCGTCGGTCAACTGTTCCTCGGTCTTGCCGATAAAACTGATCTCCGGGATGGTATAGATGCCGTAGGGATAAAAGCTGGGATTGGATCGGGTGGATTGATCGTTGAATGCGCGCGCGGCGGCAATGCGTCCCTGCTCCATCGAGACTGAAGCCAGTGCAGGGAAGCCGACCACGTCGCCAACTGCAAAAATGTGCTCGACCTTGGTTTGATAGTGCTCGTCGACCGGAATGCGGCCACGGGAATCGGCTTCCAGGCCGGCGGCGGCCAGGTTCAGGTCTTCGACATTGCCCTGCCGCCCTACCGCGAACAAGAGCGCATCGCCGGAGATTCGCTTCTTGCTCTCCAGGTTAGCCACCACGGTGCCGAGCGGCAGTTCTTCCACGCTCTCCACCTCCTCGCCCAGCCGCAGAGTCACCCGGGCATCGCGCAGGTGATAACTGAGCGCCTCGATAATCTCCTGGTCGGCGAATTCCAAAAGCCTGCCGCGCTTCTCAATCAGCGTCACCCGCACGCCCAAAACCGCGAACATGCAGGCGTATTCCACTCCGACCACGCCGCCGCCCACCACGATGAGCGACCGCGGCAGTTCCGGCAGGTCGAGAACCTGGTCGCTGTTCACAATCGTCCGGCCGTTGATGGGGACGGTGGCCGAGGCGGCAGGCTTGGTGCCCACGGCAATGATGATGCGGTCCGCCTCAAGGGTGGTGTCGGTCTGCGTTCCCTCGACGTGCAAGTGGTGCTGGTCCACAAATCGCGCAATACCGTGGACCACGTCGATGCCGTTTCGCGAAAGCTGCGCCTCGGTCACGTCCACTTCAGTCTTGATCACGGCCTGAACGCGGAATGCCAGATCGGCCATCGTAATCTTTTCCTTGACGCGGTAATTCATGCCATACACGGAGCGGTAGTTGTAGCCGGAGAGATGCAGCACGGCCTCGCGCATGGTCTTTGAAGGGATGGTGCCGGTGTTCACGCAGACGCCGCCGACCACGGAGCGGGACTCGATGACCGCCACGCGCTTTTTCATTTTGGACGCGGCTACAGCGGCGCGCTGCCCTGAGGGCCCCGAGCCGATTACGGTCAGGTCATACTTGACGGCGCTCATGCGAGTGTCTCCCCGGACGTGGGTTTCAGCACTGACCGCGACGCCCGAAGGGGAAGCGTCAATGGTCCTCAACCGGAGGCTAACATAGCGCGGCGCGGCACGACACTGCGGTGTTTCTATAAGGGGGGGGACTAAACGAAGGCTGGGTGCCCCAGGTCCCTACTTTGGGACCTGGGAATGGCGGCGGCAACCGGCCCCCAGCGACTGGCGCCTGTCGCGGGGGGCGCAGATCAGGGCTCCGGCTGCCGCCAACCCTTACAGGCGGAACTGCCGAATCATGCCGTCCAGGTCGCTGGCCAGCGAGGCGAGGTTTTTGAGAGCGTCGACCGCCTCTTCGGCGCATTGTGAATTCTCCACCGCAAGCTGTGAGATTTGCCCCGCCGACTCCGAGATTTCGCCGGAGGCCGCCGTCTGTTCGGTGGCGGCCGTCGCGATCAGGTTAATCTGGTGCTCCACCTGCTTGGACGATTCAATAATCGCCTCGAGGCTCTGGCGGGCGTGTGAGGTCTCGTTCATGCCCGTCTGCACGGCTGATCGGCTCTCCTGCATCACCTGAAGCGTTTCCCGAGTCTCTTCCTGGATGCTGCGGATGGTGCCTGCAATCTCCTCCGTTGCCCCTTTGGTGCGCTCGGCCAGCCGCCGCACTTCACCTGCGACAACGGCAAAGCCGCGGCCGTGTTCTCCTGCTCGCGCGGCTTCAATGGCCGCGTTCAGGGCCAGCAGGTTGGTCTGTTCGCTGATCTCCTGGATCACGTTGACCACCTTGCCGATATCTTCCGAGCGGCGCGCCAGCGATGTCATCTTCTCCGACACTGTGCTGGTGGCTCCGGCGATCTTCTCCATCGTCACAGCCGCCGCCTGCATCACCGATCCGCCCTGATCGGCTGTCTCCGCCGACACCCGGCTCGCCGAGGCAGCGTTCTCGGCATTGTGGCTGATCTCGCCGATGGTCGCCGTCATCTCCTGCGCCGCCGCGGCAATCTGGTTGGTCTTGCTGGATTGCGTATTGGCATTCCCGGCGCTCTGGACAGAGCGTGCGCTCATCTCCGTCGTCGCCGCCGAGAGCGTCTCCGCACCCTGCGCCACTGAATGCAACACCCCGCGCATCGAGTCGGCGCAAGTGTTCAACGCGTTGCCCAGGCGGCCTATCTCATCGGTGCCGGTCGCGTTCACATGTACGGTCAAATCCTTTTGCGCCATCTGCTCCAGGGCTGCTTGGACTACCGCGAGCCGCGGAGCTATCACGCTCGTCAAGGTCCAGCCGATAACCGCACATAAGAGGACGATGAGCAGGGTGACTCCGGCGCTGACCCATGTGGCGCGGTTGCTGGCGCCCGTGGAGGCTTGAGCCTCTTCCATTCCCTGGTTTGCGTTCAGTTGCAGATCCTCGGTCATTCCCGCCGCCGCAGCGTCGAACGCCGCCTGGGCGGAATCCGACATGAGCAGGTCCAGCGCATCGCCGGTCTTTTCGGCTGCAAGCGCAGCTACGGCGCGATCGCCAATGTCGCGATATTGCGCGACGGAGGCGAGGAACTTCTGGTAGACATCGCGTTCGTGAGGGTCGGCGATGAAGGGCTCATAGGACTTGATTGCCTGCTGGTAACTGTCGATGGCCTTCTGCCGCTTTGCAGAAGATGAAGACTTGCATTCAGGCGTGGAGCACAGCAACATCCCGAGTTCCGCCCTTCGCAGTGTGTTGAACCCGCCTCGCACATCCGCGAGGTAGATGACGGAAGGAAAAGTGTTTCCGCTGACGTCGAGGTTTCTTGCGGCTACGCTGCGAAACGTGATGAACGTGTACGCCCCCAAAACGACGCAGAGACCGCAAACGATGCCGAACGCGAAGAAGAACTTGCGGGAGATTGGAAGATTGCGAAGCCATTGCATGGCGGAAACCCTTTCTCTGATGAGTCGCTCACTTCATCGGCAGAGGACTGCTGGACTTGAGGGGCTGGCAACGGCCTTCCGACTGGCTCTTGCCCGTTTCGCAATGAGCCGGTATTCTTGGGGCCGCTCCCGTTTCCCGAATGTGAGAAGACTACGAAGGTGAGGTTTCCGATGACGATTTTGCGGTCTATGGTTCCCGGCGTTGCGATGACACTTGTTCTAATTGGCGGCTCTGCGGCGCTGCGACCGGCCGCTCAGACGGCCGCGACAGCGCCTCCGGCCACTCCCCTTCCGCCTCGGCCCGCACCGGCCGCTGACCAGTCGGCCATCCAGGCCGCCTCTGAAAAAGACCACCAGCGGCTCCTGGACCTGCTCGGCATCAAGGAGCTCCGGCCCCCAGTGGGCAGTGACTCCAAATCTCCCCACGCGGCCAACTACGACGAGTCCAAGGCGAGCCCCTACCCCAACCTGCCCGACCCGCTACTTCTCAAGAACGGCAAGCATGTCACCTCGGCCAAGATCTGGTGGGATCAGCGCCGTCCCCAAATCGTGGAAGACTTCGACCGCGAAATCTACGGCCGCATGCCGGCCAAGCTGCCCAAAGTGACCTGGGAGGTAGCCAGCACCACGCCAGAAACGGTTGGCGGCATACAGGTGACCACCAAAAAGCTCGTCGGTCACGTGGATAACTCGGGCTATCCGCAGGTGACTGCGAACATAGACCTCATCCTCACGGTTCCGGCGAATGCCGCAGGGCCCGTTCCGGTGGTCATGGAGATGGCCTTCAGCAAGGAGTTCATGGCCGTCCTCGTCCGCCAGATCCCCGAGATGGATCCTGGGTCCAATGGCCCCACCTGGCAGCAGCAGGTGCTGGCCAAGGGATGGGCCTGCGCCGTGCTTTCGCCCACCAGCTACCAGCCGGACAACGGCGCCGGCCTCACCGAGGGCATTATGGGCCTGGCGAGCCATGGCCGGCCGCGCAAGCTGGACGACTGGGGCGTTCTTCGCGCCTGGGCCTGGGGCGCAAGCCGCGCTCTGGATTACTTCGAAACCGACAAATCCGTCGACGCGAAACAGGTGGCTCTTGAAGGCCACTCAAGAAACGGAAAGGCGGCGCTGGTGGCCATGGCTTACGATCCGCGCTTCGCCGTGGGCTACCTCAGCTCTTCCGGCGAGGGCGGCGCCAAGCTCTATCGCCACATCTTCGGGGAACCGACCGTCAACCTGGCTTCAGTCCACGAATACCAATGGATGGCGGGTAATTTCCTCAAATACGCGGGCCCGCTGACGCCCGGCGACATGCCTGTGGACAACCACGAGTTGATCGCCCTGGTTGCCCCACGGCCTTTATTCATCGGCGTGGGTTCCAGCGTGGGCGACGGCTACGCCAACACCAGGGGCGACGGTTGGGCCGACGCGACCGGGATGTTCCTGGCAGAAGTCGCCGCCGGGCCTGTCTACCGGTTGCTGGGCGCGAAAGACCTTGGCACTACTCACTTTCCGCCCATCGAGACGCCGCTTATCGATGGCGACCTTGGTTTCCGGCAGCACCCCGGAGGCCATACGCCCATTCCCAATTGGCCCGCTTTCCTAACTTTTGCCGGCCGTTACCTGCATGCGCCTGCCGCGCCAAAGCCGCAATAGGCTTTGCCTAAAGACTCTGACTCTTTGGGCAAGACGAAGAGTTTTTGGGCAGGATTCCGACTTTTGGAAAACGTCCTCACTTTTGGCGCCCTCGATCTCGGTCGTCGCTGTAGGGGGGGGTGACTGTATAGTAACTTCCGGCTTGGCCACCAACCACCAACGATCCCGAACTGGCACGCATTCCGCGACTCCAAAGC
>PLZC01000056.1 GCA_003151985.1 Acidobacteriaceae bacterium | reverse complement strand
CGCATCGAGAAGCAGGAAGGGAAAGCGGCCGTTGCCGGCGATGAGGCCGAGGATCATGGAATAAGGCGCATTCTTGTGCTGTGTTTCACCGCAGCACCCATTCGCCCGAGCGCTTGATCTCCTGATACATTGCGTCCGGGGCAAGGTCGATCTCACCGGGCCACGTAACCGCTCCCCCTTCAACACGAGCCTGCCGAAAAACATCTGGCTTCTTGAGCGCCTCGAAGACCCCGCATAGATGGCTGGGTTCAAAGCGCACCTTACCCTCGGTCCCGTCGGCAAACCGTACTGCAAGCTCTAACGGGGCAAGAGTTCGGACTGAAACAACATTCCAGCGCATGGCTTTGCTCGAATCAATTATATTTGGCTGCTTCATCAAGTTTCTTTTGTGCGTCGTCGGGCCGGTTGAGACGTTGTAATACTTGAGCATGGAAACGTAAGTCGCGGGCGAGAACACGCTTGTAATTTTCACTAACACTTGGCGCGTCCTTTTCCATATTGACAATACCCTTTCGCTCGTAGTCTTCCGCCGCTGTCAGATCTTGATCCGCAGCCGCAAGATC
This sequence comes from Acidobacteriaceae bacterium, assembly GCA_003151985.1. GTDB lineage: Bacteria > Acidobacteriota > Terriglobia > Terriglobales > Acidobacteriaceae > Telmatobacter. The sequence continues at coordinate 22,559 of PLZC01000056.1, read as the reverse complement.
GCCCGACATTCCCTCAATGGTTCCCTTGGTTGAATAGGCTGCATTGTTCCCAGAGGCGTCATCATTCCCCAATTTGACCACCTGAACTGCCTTGGCAGCCCAGTCTAAAGCGGTCTTTAGATCACCATTGTCTGCAAAGGCAGTGGCTGCATACACGAAAGCAGATCGTTTCTCGATAAAGCGGACGGTCGGTGTAAACTGCTCCGCTGTCTCGGCAGCTTGTTTGCAGATACTGGCTGCTGTAACGAAGTCTCGTGTTGAGATTGCTTTTCTGCATTGATCCGAGAGCGGGAAAAACTGGCTCGCAATTTTGTCCTCGTCGGGGGTCGGCCCATCTCTTCCCAGACTAAAATCGATGGAAACCGGACCGCTCACCGACGTTGGAACGCCATCCTTGTCAAACGGTCGGTAGGTCCATTGCTTTAAGCAGTCGAGCGCGGCCTGCTGCAACATAGGCGGTCCGCTCGTCACTTTCATCGACTCAACCTTGCCAGCCACACCAACGCGAACTTCGATAACGACGGTACCCTGAATCCGTGCCGCCTTGGCAATCGGAGGATATACGGGGGGGAGTTGATGATCTATATGTTGACTGAGAGTGGGGCCATCGACTTTGTGCACATCCTGTGCCGGAGCAAGGGCTGAGATTGCCAAGAGCGCAAATGAGAGCGTCAATAATCTGCGGAATTGCATGGAATCTCCAGAAAAGGCACCACCATATTAGCGCAAGACGTAAATGATTCGTCAAAGCGCCTACTTAATTACCCCGCGCTGGCTGCGCTCAATGAAGCCTGCCAACACAGCCACGTCTTCGCCTTCCATGCCACGCAGCTTCTCGAGCGCCTGGGTGGTGTTGAGCTTGGAAACCAGCAGCACGCGAAATGCTTTTTGGAGGCGTTCCAGGCGCTCGGGCGTAAAGCCACGGCGAGCCAAGCCGACTTTATTCATCCCGAAGGCTTTGTTCTCGCGCTTTGCGGAGATCAACGCAAAGGGCAGCACGTCTTGAGTCACCATGGTGCCGCCGCCCACGTAGGCGTATTGTCCCACCGTGCAGAGCTGATGGACGGCGCTGAGGGCGTTTACTGTTGCGTAGTCCTCGATTGTTACGTGCCCGGCGAGCGTAGCGGCGTTACCGAAGATGCAGTGGTTGCCTACATGGCTGTCGTGGCCGATGTGGACCAGGGTCATTAGCAGGCAGTTGGAGCCGATCTGCGTGACGCCTCCACCGCCGATGGTGCCACGGCTGATGGTGACGGATTCGCGGATGGTGTTGTCGTCGCCGATTACCGTCTCCGTCGTCTCGTCCTTGTATTTGAGATCCTGCGGGGCCACTCCGATGGAGCAGAAGGGATAAAACACATTGCGCGCACCAATGCGCGTGCGGCCATCGAGCACTACATGGGAGATGAGCTTGCACTCGTCGCCCAGCACCACCTCAGGGCCGATTGTGCAAAAGGGACCGATGGTGCAGGACTGCGGAACCTGCGCTCCTGGCGCAATGACAGAGCTGGGATGAACGCTCACTCCGCGGAATCTCCGTCGGGTACTGCGGCAGTTGCTTCCGCGTTCTCCACGGCAGCCTTGCGCACCCGCGGCACCACCTGGCAGGTGAGTGTGGCTTCGCAGGCCAGCTTGCCGTCCACCGTTGCCCGGCCGGCGATGCGTCCGGCCCGGGTACGAAACGAAAGTACTTCAACCTCAATCCGCAACTGGTCGCCCGGCGTGATGGGGCGGCGAAACTTGGCGCGCTCAATGCCCGTAAAGACCACCAGCTTCTTTTCGCGGTCGGGAATCTCGGCCATCATGATGACGCCTCCGGCCTGGGCCATGGCCTCCACCACAAGCACGCCGGGCATGATGGGATAACCCGGAAAGTGGCCCTGGAAGAACGGCTCGTTGATCGTAACGTTCTTGATGGCTACAAGGCGCTTGGTGGGCTCAAACTCGACAATTCTGTCTATCAACAGAAAAGGGTAGCGATGGGGAAGCATGCCCAGGATCTCCTGGATGTCTAGCGTCATTCTCTGGCTCCGGCGAGCGGACTTGGCCCTCTCGCAATCTTCATGAACTGGGCTGGTTTTGGTTCGCAGATCCCCAACCTGGCCGCAAGAAGCAAAGACTTGGGCGAGGATGGGCACGCAACTTTGTGGTGCATCCGGCGGAGGTCACCGCCTCCACAACTCGCTGCCGTGAGCTTTGCTGCTCCTTTGGATTATAAACAAGGCCGAGCCGCGCTCCCGGCAGACTCCAATCGGGTTCGAGGGCCGCGTTCTCAAGAGTTACTTCTTGATGCGATGCGTGACTGTGTCCACGTCCCAGAAATCGGACGCCAGCGATTGGTTATAGGCCACGTGAACCAGGAATTTTTGACTGATCATGTCTTCGTTTTTGAAGCGGGTGACGGTGAACGCCGTGGGGAAGCCGTCCATGACGTGGTAGCCGTCGTATTCCTCCGCGTCGAGATTCTTGTCCTTGTAGAGGGGGTCGCGCCACTCGAAGGTTCGGCGCAATGGCAGGTGGGTCTGCGTGTCCATGAGGATGGTGACGGCTTCATTGTTGGCCGAGATGAGTGTCACCTGCTCGGCCAGATGCCGTGCGGCCATGCGCTGACCCTCGTAAACCGTGATGGTGCTCGGATCTTTGAGCCAGACTTTGATCACGGTCTCGATGGAGTGGTCGCGGCGGCGCAGGAAGTCGTCTACCTGCTCCTGGGGAAGCGGCGATTTGCCTCGATAGGTAACTTCCCAGCCCTGCCGCCCGATGTAAAACTGCACCACGTCGCGGTGCTTGGTGTACTCGACGCGATCATGGTCCGGCCACTCATGGAACTCCCAATACTCCGTGGTTCCGCCGCTGGGATTGCCATGGTAGAAGGCTGCGGTGCGCCCCTCCCGCATCTGATTCTTCATGTTCAGCCACGCCTCGCCGCCCAGGGCCTGCACCATCAGGTCCAGGGCCGCTCGCGCCTGTTTGGCATTCTTTGCACTGATATCGTCGGTTGTCTGCGTCCGGATTGTGAGCGGCATGGCCAGCACGAGTACCGCAAGCGCCACCGGAAAAACTTTGCGCATGATCCCTTTCACCCGTTCTCCCTTTGCCCGCTAACCGACGAGCACCGCCCCGCCGTTCACGTTGAGCACCTCGCCGGAGATGAACCCGGCCAACGAGGTACACAAAAACAGTATCGGTCCTGCAATCTCCCGTGCGCTCGCTACCCTCCCCAGAGGAATGCCCGCGGCGATTTTGGGGCCCAACTCGGGATCGCCAACAGCAGCCGCAGACATGTCGGTCGCCACCCATCCCGGCGCAACGCAGTTCACGCGAATGCCCCGAGGCGCCAGTTCGCTGGACAGGCTCTTGGTAAGACTTATGAGAGCGCCTTTGGTCACGGCATAGTCGGCATGGTTGGCTTCGCCACGCTGCCCTGCAGTGGAACTGATGAGGACGATGTGGCCGGCGACCTCTTGAGTCGGCTGATTCTGTAAATCCATCTGGGCTACGGCGGCCTGCACCAGCCCGAACACCGAATCCAGGTTGACGGCGAGGGTTTGGCGCCACTGGGCTTCCGCCATCTGCGCAATCGGTGCGTCTTTCGCCGGCCAAATGCCATGATTGGCTACCAGCACATCCAGCCTGCCGAAGGCGCGCACCGCTGCGGCTACGAGCGCATGGCCGTCCGCTGGAGTAGCCAAGTCCTGCTTGATGGCCACGCATCGCCCCGGTCCGCCGCATTGAGCTGCAAGTGTCTCTGCCTGCTGCCGCGCCTGCCTGTAGCTGAAGGCCACTCGGGCGCCGGCCTCCGCAAACAAACGCACTGTCTCCGCGCCTATTCCACGCGAGCCTCCACTGACGAGGGCAACTTTGCCCTCAAGAAGCAATGAAACACCTGTCATTGGGTCAAGTATCGCATTGTCAGACACTATGCCGAAAGACGTGCATTTGAGGGCCGCGCTGCACCATCATGGCGGCGGGCTAAATGCCTCGGAGCAGGCGCGAGGGCAGGAAGATGATCGCGCTGACGAGTTCCAGCACGCCACCCACCGCGATGCCAACCACGCGGAAGGGCAAAAGGAACAGCCACACCAGCGGATAGAGAACCAGGGCAGCCAGCGCCAGGGGCCAGCACAGTACCAATAGGATGCAAAACAAGAAAAACTTCACCATCGCATCACCGCCTCACTGCGCGGGGGCTGCGCGCAGAGTGATCCACCCCATGATACGGCGGCGGGGCGGCGGCGGTTCCATGGGATGTTCGCTATTTTAAGGGCGCTGGATCTGTAAGAAGCGCACGCTCTGGGATACGGGTCGATGCCGCGATCCATTGCATGGCATTGGGAACAAGGATCAGGCCAAGAGAAGCCAGGTTACGGCCGATGTCAGTAACCATGGTTCGCGAAAGCAAAGTCGCAAGCGATATGGCACGACTTAGTTGTGCATGAAGCCTGTTGTTATACTCATCGATGCTGTTGCCGGCCAAGTACATTTGTGTGGCAAGAGCCGCGCTGTGCAATGCGATCGACATGCCATCTCCAGTGAAGGAAGGAATCACGGCGGCCTGATCCCCCACACACCACACGTTACACGGGCGTCCCGCAAGGTAACCGTAAGGGATGGGAGAGATAGCCAGGGGCCGCTGCCAAAGCGGGAAAGCGCCTTGCAGATACTGTTGCAGATGACGGTTTTTGCCGAGTATTGCCGCGAGCAAGTTAGTCCAACCGCCTAATTCCTGCAAGCGCAAGCGTTGCACTACAAGGCATAAGTTGGCCACATCCCCTTCCACCAGCGAAAGCCCTCCATATCCGCCGCGGAAAAGGAAGAGCTCGATCAATCCTCGCAAGGCCTCGGTGCTGGCTTGATCAAGTTGCCAATGTAACTTGAAGCCGACCAGGTCAGATTGCCGGCGGGAAATTCGATTCCATCCGTGCAGGTCGTGCTTGCCATTGGCCAGAAACACTGTCCGCGCATACAACGGTTCGCTTCCGCGGAGTCCGACTCGCCACGAATCGCCCTGGAAAGTGAGGGATTCAACATACGCGCCTCGGCGAACATCGCAGCCCTTCTCCTCAGCCGCAGACAGCAGGGCGGCGTCGAGGACGCGCCTTGAGAGAGAAAGCGCCGGGAAGGGCAGAGCCGCTTCCACGAATTTGCAATTTGTGGAAAGGCGCACGGAATGGATGACGGCCGCGCCTAATTTAGATGGGTTAACCCCGGCCTGATGTAAATAGTCAACCGACTCGTGGCTCAGGAATTCGCCGCAGACTTTGTGGTGAGCGCCAGGCTCTTTCTCAAGCAGCACTACCTTGCGGCCGGCATCGGTCAGGCGCATGGCAACCATTGAGCCTGCCGGTCCTCCTCCGATTACCAAGTTGTCGATGATTCCACGTGGTCGGGGGTTCGCCATCATTGGGGCTTTCTTCGTGCCACACACAGGTGGGCCGGCGCGAATGCGCGAATTGCGATGTCGTTGGCGTCGAGGCCGGCGGCGGCGCACATTCTTTGCCAGTCTTCCGGCACAAACGAACGCGCAATGGAGACCGGTCCGTCGTGCTGCACAAAGGGATGCAAGCCGACGAGCTTGGAAAATATCCGAAAGAAGTGATAGCGGATTGCGCTTCGAGAAAGATCGTTGATGAACCATCCAATCTCAGCACGCCGCTCCATCCACCCCAGGAAACGAATGATATCGGTTTCGGATAGGTGATGGGTGAAGATGGAACTGATTACAAGATGCACTGGCTCGGGTGGCGCATAGGCAAACACATCCCCGGCAACCCACTCGATATTACTTGTGGCGGGACTCTGTTCCCCGGCAATTGCCACGGCGTCCGGATTCAAGTCGAGTCCGGTTAAATGGACAGGAATGCGCCGCGCTCTTGCCCATTGATCAATACGTCGCACTCCGTCTCCATAGCCGCAGCCCACGTCGAGGATGCGGAGCGGCCCCGCGAGGGGCGGCAGCACAAGAGCGTCGAGCCAATGGAGCAAAGGCCGCGAGGCCATAAACCAGCGGTTTGTCCTGGCTATGTCGCGGAGGCAGCCTCGCAACTCGTCCCGGCTGCAAGGCTCGTCCATTCGCTCGGTAAGCTGTGCGCGATGGCAAAAATCCGGCGTTTCAAGCTGCATGGAAGAGCATGGTCTCAGCGGTAACCCCCGGCCCAAACGACATTGCGCAGCCTTGCTGTCCTTGCTGCGCGTGCTGCATAACCTGTTTCAGGACAAACATCACGGTCGCGGAAGACATGTTGCCGTATCGCGCGAGAATCTGGCGCGAATAAGAGAGCGCGTCTGAGGGCAGGCCGAGACCTTTTTCTACTGCATCGAGAATGGTGCGGCCTCCCGGATGTACCGCCCACAGGTCGACCGAGAGAGGATCCTTTCCACGAGTTACGCGGCCACCCATTTTCTTCATAGCGCGACATAACTCGCCTGGAACCTGGCCGGAAAGGTGCATGTCGAATCCAAGCTCGCGAATGCGCCATGTTATGAGGTGACCGGTCTCGGGAATATTCAGCGCCAGAAAGCTATCCATGGCCAAGCCAGCCGGCTGCGCACTAACTACACATGCCGAGCAGCCATCCGCAAAAAGCAGGAACGATAGCATCTGCTCCAGGTCGTGTGTCTCCTGCAGGTGAAGCGAGGATAACTCCAGGCTTAATACCAATACCTTGGACTCCGGTTCAGAGCGAACGATGTGATGAGCGGACTTCAATGCGTTTATGGCGGCGTAGCAACCCATGAATCCGATCATCGTGCGCTCGACCGAAGGATTGAGCTGCAGGTGGTCGACTATCTCGAAGTCCAGGCCGGGCGCGTAGAGCCCCGTACAGGAAGTTACGATGACATGGGTTATGCCCCTCCGCTCTTCTTGAGTAAGTGCGAGCTTGTCCAGCGCACATTTGGCCAGTTGCGGGGCGAAGCGCTCAAACATCTGCATGCGGCGCGCTGTTCCGGGAAAGCTTCCCGGCACATAGAACTTTTCCGCATCGCGCCACGATCCGTCTTCAGTAGCGATGGGTTCTAGGAACGAGTAGCGGTGTTCGATGGCGGACAGGCGCGCCATGCGACGAAAAAGTTTGCGGACCGTGCCTTCAGCTAGCATGCTTTCAGCAAAATCAACAAATGGCCTGTGGACGTCGTGTTGGGGGACTGCCGTCGCAATGCGGTTGATGTGCGCGATAGTCATGGTCGTCCTTCCAAGGAGACGGTGTTCGCCATATACATTTTTAGATGCAGCCTTCCGGGAATTGTCATCCCAATGTCATTGTTTGGCTTAGGGAGCTATTTCAGGTTCAGGAAACTAACTGAAAAGGGCGTCGTCCCAGGACTGCTCTTCATCCCACATGGGCGTCGGTTCAAAGTATCCAGTACCGGGTTTCAAATGTCGCTTTAACTCATCGTCATTCAGTATAATCCCCAGGCCCGGGGTTTCCGGGACTTTGATATAGCCCTTGTTGACAATCGGTTTTTCAATACCCGTGACCAGGTCTTGCCAGAAAGGCACATCAAGCGAGTGGTTCTCCAGCGCGAGAAAATTGCGCGTCGCAGCGGCGCAATGGACATTTGCCATGCAGCTTACCGGTGTACCGGCAAAGTGCATCGCCATAGGTACCCCATGGCGAAAGGCCATGTCGCCGATCCGGTGGGTTTGTAGAATACCGCCGGAGGTGGCAAGGTCCGGGTGGATCTTGTCGACAACGTGGTTTTTGCAGAGGTTCTCGAAGTCAGCAAACTCGTAGATATCTTCGCCGGTGAGGGTGGGTGTCGGACTTGCTTCCGTGATCTCCTTTAATAGGTCGGTGTAGAACCAGGGAATAATATCCTCCATCCATTCCAGATTGAATTTCTCAAATGCTTTGCCGAGCCGAATGGCAGATTTCACGCCGATGTGGCCGAGGTGATCTACCGACAAAGGCATGTCGTAGCCGATGTTATCGCGCACTGCGGCAACATACTCGCATAACCGGTCGATACCTTTGTCGCTAACTTCGGTCGCGATGAATGGATGAGGTTGATTCCGCAGTTCCCATTTGTCCATTCCGGACGGCTGCATCACGGTGTCAGGGATCCCTTTGAGCATGTTGATGCCGAGGTCCATCTTCATCCAGGTAAGTCCGGTCTCCTTGCGTTCTTTGGCGCGCCGCCCATATTCCTTTGGATCCATCGACTCAGTCGTGTCGGCATAGATGCGGATCGTGTCGCGCCACTTACCGCCAAGCATCTGGTAAATCGGTATGTTGTATACCTTGCCCGCAATATCCCACAATGCCATCTCTACAGCGCAAACGCCGCCTGCCTGGCGGGCGCCGCCGCCAAACTGGGCGATCTTCTGAAAGAGATAGTCGATCCGCAGGGGATTCTCGCCCATGATGCGGTTCTTGAGAACCATTGCATATTGTGGGCCCGCGACATCGCGAACTTCGCCGAGTCCATACACGCCTTGATTGGTGTCGATACGAATCAGGACGCAGGGGCTCGGCCCCGGCTTGACGATCACGGCATAACGCATGTCGGTAATCTTCAAAGCCGATGGACTGGAGGCGGGGTTTACGTTCTTGATTTCCGCCTCCGCAGCAGCGGCCACCGCAGTGTGGCCAAGGGCGCCGCCGGCCAGCACGGCCAATGAGGATTTTAGAATGCGGCGACGATTGAATTGAGGCGTCTTTGCATCGGACATTTCGGCTTCTTCCTCTCCAGGCTGATCTTTGCCATTTCATATTACTCCTGTCGTCAACTGTGGCATTCAAGCAGTGATTGGTTCTCACGGCCCTGAATTGAACGTGTAGACGAGAGGGATTGCTTTGTGCAAGAATCCGTAACCACAGTCCTTTTATGTTTCAAAGGCGGCGCAGAGCACGACGAAGGAGAGCGTCCAATTATGAAATCCGTCATTTCGCGGAGAAGTCTGATTAAAGGATTGGGAGCGACAGCCTTGGGGCCCGCGCTGGTTCCTTTGGCAGCAGCCGCGCAGTCTGAAACCAAGCCCTGGTGGCTTGGGGACGGTATGCCACAGGAGAGTGCCGGTACGCCGAAAATCGCCCTCCCCCTGAACGTGGAAAGCATAACCGACGAGGCGGTTCGTGGTCGCGTGCAAATCGGAGTCTATCATGTGTTCTCCGGCGGTCCGCCAATACCATGGACGGCGGGTAAGCTTCAACCAATTGTTGACAAACTCAAGGCGGGGGGTGTGTCGCTGGGCAATCTAATGATCGGCGGCTTTCCCAACTCGATCTACGGCCGGCCGGGACGGGACGAAGAGATTGAGAAAGTAAGGCAATCGATTCAAGCTGCAGGTCAGGCTGGCCTGCCAGTTGTTGAATACAACTTTTATGCGCACCGCGCCATTGAGGGTTATTACGAAGAGACAGGCAGGGGTGGGGCCGGGCTGTCAGGCGTGGACTACGAGCGGATGAAAGGCCTGCCGCCCCTGCCCGAAGAAGGGACGCACTCCCTCAACGAGATTTGGGCTAACATCACTTATTTTCTAAAGGCCATTGTTCCGGTTGCGGAGAAGGCTAATGTGCGGCTGGCACTCCATCCCAACGATCCGCCATTTCCACTTAGCCGCGGATCGGAGCAAATCATGGCAACGCTCGTGGGTTGGAAGCACCTGATCGAAATTGTGGACAGCCCAGCGAATGGCATTACTTTCGATTGCGGCGTGACGCAGGAGATTGGTGAAGATCCGGTTGCGGTCTGCAATTACTTCGGTTCAAGGGATCGAATTAACCACATGCATTATCGCAACCCGCATGTATCCAAGCCCTATGTGAAATATGTCGAGGGCTTTATCGACGAAGGCGACGTGAACATGTTGGCGGTGATGCGGGAACTGATCAAGGTGAAGTATACGCGGGAGCTCAACCCGGAACATCCGCGCGGCATCGATTACGATCGGGTGCGGGGACCCATTCACGGCTACCCGGGGGGTGGCGGGTACGGTGGGGACCTCTACGACGTTGCCTATGCGAAGGCAATGCTGCAGGCGGCGCTGCTGCTGGAACGAAGTTAGCTCAATCGTGGTGCCGGGCAAATCTTAACGGTCCGCATGGGACTTTGCCTTGGCTAACAGCGCGTCAAACTGACTGCGCGTCATCTTCAACTGATCGGGATGAGCGTCGATCCACTTTGCAAAGCCGTCATACTTTTCTACCGTCCATCCACCTTCAAATTGAGGGCCGTTCTTGCCAAGGCGATTCAGTTCGAAGTTATAGGCGTCCTTCAGCCCTGTAAACTCGGCAGTACTTATCGCTTCCTCAGCGAGGATCGCCGGGATGAAGAGAACCCCTTCCGGCTTGGCCAGAACCAGGTCTCCAGGTAACACGACTGCCCTTCCGATACGAACCGGCACATTGATCCCAGTCAATTCCATCTGTGCCCAGGCGGAAGGATCGTAGCCGCGATAGAATCCGTTGAAGTCGGGAATCTCCCTGTTCTCCGCCTGATCGCGTATGCCTCCATCGAAGACGAAGCCTGTGTGCGTATGCGCTGCGACGGCGTTGCCCAGATTGGAACCGATCAGCGTGCCTTCGATAATCTTCCCGAATCCGTCAGCAACGTAGACGTCTCCGATCTGCAGTTCATTGATAGGCCACATATTGGTTCCGCGGACTCGACCTTCCGCTTTACCCTCGGCTGCAATGGCCTTGGCCATATCCGGACGTGTGGGCATGTACTGCGCTGTGAGCGCACGACCCGCAAAGGGCTTTTCGATGTGGAGAGCTTGCCAACCTGCCTCAAATTGACAGTTATATCCTTTTGCGCCGAGAAACTCCCACACATCTTCAATGCTCATGTCGACGGCTCGTTTGAGCAGCGAGTCAGGCAACCTCGGCCGCCCATCGGGGAATCGATCGCCTTTCCAGTCAGAAGTATAGAAAAGGATCTGATCGCGCGTCATTTTCACCTGGCTGAACGCAGGTGATGTTATAAGGAGTGCACAAACCAGCAATACCGAACCAATTACTTTTCTCATCTAACTCTCCGTCTTAAAATTCAAGTTTGCGTGACGCGCTTGCCAATTACTTCAGGATTTGGCTTCTGCCCTGTCTTTCAACGCTTTCATGTAAGCAAATCCGTAAGCCTGTTCGGCGTAATGTCCGCCGATTACCAGAGGCGTGTGGTCAAGAATTACGATGCCGTCGAATTTGACCTCTACCAGGGCCTCCATGATCTTGGACATGTCGTAATAGCCGTTATCCATGAAGGTCTCGACAAAGTGTGGGAGAGGTGCGCTCACGTTGCGAAAATGAATCTTCCAGATCTTCTCCGCGCCGAAGTACCGGATCATCTCCGCGGGGTCCTTGTGCATGAGCTTAGGACCTCCTTCGTTCCAGCACCCGCAGCACAGACAGACTCCGATATTGGGACTGTTGGCAATCTCCATTGCCCTCTTGTAGCCCTCGAAATTGGAGAAGATGCAGCGCGGAACTCCGGCCAGTTCCGGCACCGGCGGATCATCGGGGTGAATCCCGATTCGGACGTTGTTTTCTTCTGCGACAGGGGCCACCTGTTTGATGAAGTAAGTGTAGTTATCCCAAATTTCCTCTTGCGAGAATTTGCGGCCGTGGGAGAGCGGCTCATAGAATTTCTTGTCCATCCATACGCCCACCTTGTTCGGGCTCGCCATATCGAATTCGCGAGCGGCGGAACCCCGGATCACGGCTGTGCCGCTGCTCCAGATGCCATTGCCCATATGTGCGTAGGTGGTGTAATAGATGCCGGCTTGTCCCAGGTTGCGAATGTATTGCTTGTACTCATCAATCTTCTGATCACGGCCAGGAAGGTTCAAAGTAACTTCGGGCATGTTATGCACATCGGTATTGCCAATGTTCCACACGGTGATTCCCGCATCGGCATAGCGCTTCTTGATCTGGATGAAACCGTCAGCCGTGCGAAGATCCGGAGGCGATTGGACGCTTACGTATTCGGCGCCAATCTGTTTGAGGAAAATCAGCTCATCGTCTGTGGGCCGGGGCGACGTTTGCGCGCACAACTTGATTCCGGGAGCACTCTTGTGCACGGCTGCGGAGGCAGAGGTTGCCGAGGGCATGAATGCAGCGGATGCAAGTGCTCCCCCAATCGCCAGTTTGACGAACTCTCTCCGGTCCGGGTTAAACGCGGTCGCGGTGTTCGATGTTCCCTGAGCCGAAAAAGAACTTGTCATATCGCTTCTCCCTGGTTTGGTGTCTCAGAGCTTCGTTACCTTGCCTGAGACGGCGTCTGGGGTCGTGAAATCTGCGGAAACGAGCCCAAAAGGAGGTGTTTTCGGCTCAAAACTGGCTGAAATCAGCCGGTCATGTTTACCGATCAGTTAATACGGTAAATCTGTAAGATATTCAGTATTATAGACTTAACAAAGCGAATGAGCCGAAAAGGAGGCTCAAAAAGGAGGGGGGGTGGGGGGGAGGCAGAATTTTTAGGGCTTCGGCTCGAAATTCACGGGCGACGAGGGCCCAAGCGGGGGCCGGGAATGGGATGGATTCGGCCAAGCCGGGCCCGGCCATCGGTGTTTTGGTCATCGTGAGAATCTCCTCTATGGATAGTGTGCGCCAATCGAGTGTAATCCTACGCAACAGGTGGAGTGGAGAATGGTGGGTCGCGGTTCGTGGTCTCCCACCCGCGACGAGCAAGTATACCTCAGCGGGTTGCAAAGGCCGCTCTTACTGCTTGATCACAGTGCCGTCGCGAAGCCGAACCTCTCCCCAGCCTCCATTGAGTGGGCCGGCTGTAAATGGCGACTTGGCAGCTTCCTTCTCGTCGATCTCGATGCCCCATCCAGGCTTCTCATTCACCCATAGATAGCCGTCTTTCATTTGCGGACAGCCTTGGAAAATCGCCTGGGTCCGGTCGTTGAATGGAGAGTATTCCTGAATGCCGAAGTTATAACTTACCAGATCCAAAGTTACATTGGCCATGTGGCCAACCGGCGAAACATCGCCGGGTCCGTGCCATGCGGTTTTGACGCCGAACTGCTCGGCGAGTATGGCGATCTTGCGGGCGGGACTGAAGCCACCAACCTGCGATACATGAACCCGAATGTAGTCGATCAATTGTTCTGCGATAAGCGGCTGCCATTCATAGGGGCTGTTGAAAAGCTCGCCCATGGCGATGGGCGTAGCGCAATTCCGGCGAATCTGGCGAAAGTAACCCAGGTCTTCCGGCGAAAGCGGGTCTTCAAGAAAGAACATTCTGTACTGCTCGGCCTCTTTGCAAAATTGGACGGCCTGATTCGGCGTGAAGCGCTCATGCATATCGTGCAGCAACTCCACCTCATCGCCCAGTTCGCGACGGCAGATTTCCAGAAGCTTCAGCGAGCGGCGCATGGCGTAGGCGGGCTCGAAGAGCGGTCCATCATGGAGCGACTTAAGCCGGTCGCCATCCTTGTGTGCGGAGCCGTAAGCAGCCATTCCCGGGACTCCAACCTGGACACGCACTTTGCGGAAACCCTGCTCCATATATTTCTTCGCAATATCGACGACATCCTGGAAGTCAGGGCCGCTGGCGTGCGCGTAGCAATCGACGGCTTCGCGGCATTTTCCGCCGGCCAGTTGGTAAACAGGCATGCCGGCTTGGCGACCCTTTATATCCCAAAGCGCCTGATCGATGCCGCTGAGAGCGTTGTTGAGAACCGGACCATTCTTCCAATAGGAACTGTCGTAGCAGGATTGCCATATATCTTCAATCCGGTCGGTCGTCTTATTCAGCAGGAAGGGCCTCAGATATTTTTCGACCGCGGGCTTAACCAGATCTGCCCGTTGAGTAAATGTGGCACAGCCATAGCCATACAGTCCGGGCTGGTCCGTAGTGATCTTGACCACGGTAAGGCGCACTCCATCGGGCTGGCATTCAATCACGCTGATATCTCTGATCCTCGGCGGCGGCGTTCCCCTTGTTGCGCGCGCAACTTGCTCGTCTGCATTGGTGATTCGCGGAGCAAGGGCGAGCGCTCCCGCCCCTGCGATTGACTTCAACAAACCACGCCGTTCGATAGACATTTGAGAACCCTTTCCCGATATGCTCCGCAATTGGTGAGGCAGAGGATGGAATCGCAATTCTACGCGACTGCACTCCAACTGAGTCACGTTTGACGGACACTCCTCCACAGCTTGCGCACGAGGGGAAGGAGTACCACATAAAGCAACGCCGTAGTCAGGGCGCCCAATGCCAGCCATGCAACGAGCGCGTGAATCGTCACTACCCATAACACTTGAATCGCATACCAAATTCCTGTTTGAATGGCTGCCGCGACTCCTTGCAACGAGACTGCATGAGTGTCCGCGCCGAAGACCCACGCACCTAGTTTAAGAAAGGGAATCAGCAGAATTAATTGAAGGGGATAGACCGCTCCGTTGACCAATTGAATTGCGGGAAGATTCAAGCGGAACACGGCGGCCGCCAGCGTGCACAAGAGCACAGTGGAGCCTAGTACCGGCGTGATGCCGAGTACGATGCCCAAGGCGATCGTCAACGAGATCTTTTCCGGCGAAATGCCCTGGCGCAGAAGGCGGGAGAAGGGGTGGAGCCAACGGTAGTTCGTCACTAGGTTCGCGCTCGTCAAGGTGATGGGATCAGTTTACGAGATTGCAGGGAAATTCCGCGGAGACTGGAGGACGTCGGCTAAAACCGATCCCAGTGCAGGACATCCGCCAATGCCCGCTTTTCAACGTTCGGGCATTCGTCTGAATATCCGAACGCGACGATGGCGAAAAGCCGGCAGTCTGGAGGCGCTCCAAGCGCTTTGACCACCGCCGGGCCGTACGGCTGCCCGGACGCTGCCACCCAGCACGAGCCGATGCCGTGCGCGGACGCGGCGATGAGCATGTTCTCTGTGGCAGCCGCGCAATCTTCGGTAGCGCAGTCGGTCTCACGCGCCAGCACCAATACAGCAAAAGCCGCATCGGCGATAAACTCCGCATGGCCCAGCATGGGCGGAATCCGGCGCATATCTTCCCTGACCGTGAGGACGACGAAATGCCACGGCTGGGCGTTCATTGCAGTTGGCGCGAGGCGAGCGCAATCGATGATCTCTTCAATTACCCCGCGCTCAACGGGTTTTGCAGTGTAAGCGCGGATGCTGCGGCGAGTCCGCAAGATCTCAATGGCATCTTTCATGGAATAATCCTCGAATCAACAAGCCAAATCAATGACGGGATACTTCAATCGGTGGTCTGTAACAGTGAAAGTGGATGAGCTACAGGCCAGCTTAGCTTCTTATCCTACGCCTGGTGCGCCCGGTTGCGAATCGATGACGCAAATGGAATAGATTCGGAATCAAGACCGGCTCTTAGCGGTAACATCCCAATTACCCGTTGCACGCCGTCGCGCGCGTGTTACGAGTCCGCCGACGAGTAGGTGCCGGCTTAACTGCGGAATTCGCGGCTTAATTGCAGGGAGACTACATTCTTTCCGCCAGCAAGCTCAGGCCTGTTGTGCCTTGCTTGGGGTGATCAAATGCATCCATGATGGCGAGTAAATCCTTTTTTTTATTTTCGGGAAGATTTGTTGCCGCGGGCAGCTTGTTTTCATTCAAGACGCCGCTCGCTTCTCCAAATGACCACTTGTCGGCGGTATCGGCCATCTCCGGGGAGAGTGCTGCGCGGGCGCGGTTGTACTCATTCAGGGCAGCCACCATATGTTGAAAGTCCTGCTTGCTTGAGGGGTCATTCTCGGCATATGAAATCCAAAATCGATAAAAACCGGCGATTGCCTTGGTCATATTATCGGCCTCAGCATGTTGCTCGACGATTGCCAGCCATTCGAGCCCTTGCTTGCGATCGTTGTTGAGTACCGCGGCTTCCACTCCGTCCAACTGTAAGTCGATATCATCCGAAGGCTTGGCCAAGGCCTTCCTGGCAGCCAAGTAAGCACATTTCACGTCCAGCAAATTCTCTCCGCACACAAACAGGATGCCGCGAGCGGCAAAGTGGTCACCGTTATTCTTGTCCAGCAAATTGGAAAAAATCAGCTTCGATTCAACATCGTTATCCAGTAGGTGGTTCACGTCCATAAAATCCTGATAAAAATTTGTATTTCCCTCGACGACCAGAGGTTTAACTCGCGCGTAGGTTTCTCTCAGCATCCTCTTTCTCTCGGGATCCTGGTTTTGGAGCGTTTTCGCCCACGCAACCTGGACATCCGACAAAACCACTTTGCTCAGTTTCTGGTCGTCTAGCTTCTCATCCTCAACGATCTTCTCTGCCTTCATCGCAAAGGCGTAGGCGGCGTCGAAATTCTTCCGCCGGGAACTGTCCACCGCCTGCAGCCGCGCAAACCAGTTCCGCGTGGAAGCGCTCAACTTTTCAGGCGAAAGGCCGTCCAATTTCGACAGGTACCCTACGGCAAGCTGAGGGTCCGAGTACAGGAGTTGGGAGGCCGCAAAGGCGCACATCTGTGCATACTCCTCAGTTAGCGGGAAAGTGTCCTTCGCAGTTGCAAGGAGATTGGCAGCGCCCTGAAAGTCAGGTGGCTTCAACTTGGGGATATCTTCCCCAATGGCGCTTCGAATGGTTTCCGATTTAGGGTTGTGACCGAGGCCGTCAAGCAACAACTTGATTGCTCCAACCGGATTCGTGGCAAACAGGATTTCGGCCTGACTGACATAGAGATAAGACTGACTCGGATTACGCTCCAGTGACTTTGCATAGGATGCAGAGGCAGCCTGCTTATCTCCGGTCCGGGTGTAGACATCGCCGAGCTGATTGAGAGCTTTGATAGCCAATTCGCGATTTTCGGGCTTGGCGGCCGCGTCGCACATCTCGATTACGTGCTTGAATGTTGCGACAGCGTCTGGATATTGCAACGCATTGGATTGTGCCAATGCCAGAAAATAGAATGTGTTTGGATCGGGGGCAGGCGACCTCCTTGAAGCCGCGCTCAGCAGCCTCAATGCCGCCCTTGGATCCGACCGGCAGCTTCGCGGCTGGCCTATGCATAACAGTTGCTTGCCATCTTCGAGTAACTTATCCGGCGCGGCTGTTTCCAAATAGTCCTTGGACCCGAATCGCTCGCCGATGACTTCGGATGACAACATGTCGAAGACGGATTTGCTGGTGCTCCGGAGAAAGGCCGGCACATCGTCTGCGTGGCCGCCCGTAATAAGCGGCTTTACATTTTCTCCCCAATGGATCTTTACATTGGCATCAAGAGACTCACCTGCTTTTGACAGATCCCCCTCTATCACGACGGCGGTATCCGGGCTATCTGAAAGTTGAAAGCCAGGGTGTTGTGTCATCTCCAACTTAAGCTGCTCAGTAAGCTGCGCCGCAATAGTGTCCAGCTTTTTGCCGGAAGGTTGTATGTCCGCAACCCTGACCTGAGTTGTTGGGAGCAATCCTTCGAGCTTATAAACCAGAAACTCAGTGAGAACAGTAATCTGCTCCAGAGCTCGACCGGGTACAAACACCGCTTGCTCAGATGTAACTGGCTCGAGCGTCTTGTTCCGGCATCGTTCCAAAACGCCGGTGACCTTGATATCCGCGGAACTGAAATTGATGGAGCCGGACAATTGAAAGAAATCGCCGGGCGGGCGGGAACCAGCGCCTGAAGTACTCTGGCTGGCAGTGCTTACCCCAGCATCCTGGCTGGGAGCGCTTACCCCGGTATTGCTTGCTTCGCCACAAGGCGGTGGAACATCCGTGCGCACAACGTCAACCATGGGCATTTCCAGCAACTGGAGGCGCATCAGTTCCGGAGTGAACACGGTGAGTTTTGCAAAGTGGGGATCGGAGCCGGTTGTGGTGAAGTCGACAACGTAAACCCGCGGAGGCTCGGGAGCAGGGGCAGGTTCCTGCGCCCCGGCCCTCATGGCGTAGACATTGACCAGAGCCAGGCTCCAGCAGACAATCTCAGTGCGCACTCTGATGTTGTTGATCATGAATCCAAAGCAAATAGCTCGCGTTTTTTGACAGGCAAGAACGTGTGTAATACCAGTTGTCCTTCTTTGCCGTTTGGTTCTTGAGAGGGGTGTTGTGTGCAACCTTGGAATCGGCGATGGTCGGTTTCTGTAGAATCGTGGTAAGTAAAATGACCCCGTTTGGAGTAGTCTCCTCCCTCATACTGAGTTCCTCGCAAGGGTTGGCTTGGAGGCAGTCCCCCGGGTCCCTTTCCAGGATCCTTTCTTGTGGGATGCCCGACTCCTTTATTTTCGCGACTAAGTCGTTGTGTTGATTCTGGTCGTGGAGATCCTTGGTTTCGCCGCTCTTTTCGTCAACCGTGATGTAACCGCCAAAGTAATACCGCGGCAGGTTTGGATGCGCCCCGGTGGAAGCGCTCGGCGTATCGCCAGTCGAGGCTGGCGCGCTGGCTTCAAGGGCCGGGGTTGACGCTTCCGGGTTCGCAATCCTCGCCGCGGCACCTGAGCTTCTCGCCGGGCTGGCGAGAAACAAAACCAGTGCGAGAACACCGCATACCGTAGCTGAGAGAAGACTTTTCATGTTGTGCTCATCGGGTTGCACACGCCTTCAGAAAATCTATCTCCTCTCCCATTTTCTGGGGAACTGGCTGGTCAGCCAATCGCTTGCTGCAACCTTCAACGGTAAGAACGAAATCGTACTTATCCCTCGGGAGGTGAATTGTCGGACTGCCGTCATTTGAAAAAGCCTCACTCCAGGAGTACATTGCCGCATCGCCCCCACCTGAAACAGGAGTGAGGCTGCGCTTCAATCCTGTTATACGCATTGCCGGCGCGTCCTTGGCAAAAACCTCGATTTTCCCTGACTCCTTGGGTGAAGCAATTTCGACCGCCTCCAGTTCATCGAGCCGCATTGGCGATAGTCCCAGCCAGCGGAATCGTGAGAGTGTCCCCTTCAAAACCTGTAAAGCCGTGATGGGATAAACCGTGGACGTGTTCCCGACTTGAAGGCTGTACGCCAGCGGCTTATTCAGCTTTATGAAATGGCGATCAGTGTCATTGAACTCCGCATCCACGAATTTGTCGTTCTCCATAACCTGCACGTGTGCAGTTGCAGGATACAAATCGACATAAAGGCTATAGAAGCGCATCTGAATTACGAGCAACAGAGGAAGCAAAAAAAGGAAAAACAGTCCGAATGACTTCTTGGCGGTGTGGCCTAAAACCCAGTCCCGGATTTGCTCGAAATAAGAAACCAGCAGAGTTCCGCCGACAATAGGAATCAGTTGAGCAAGTCGCGGTATTACACTGTTCTTCTCGAGTTGCGGGAACAGGTCGAGAACCAGGTCATAAATCAATGACATGTCGATGGCGAAAGCAAGAATAAAGCAGAATCGCCAAAAGCTGAAAGCGACTTTGTCTTCGGGACGGGGTGACGGCCTGGTCTCTTCGCGAACTTCGCCGGTGCTGTCGACCCGCTCCCCAATGATGCTCCGCAAGGATGCGAGGAGTTCTTGCTCTCCCGGGGTTGGACTGATTGCGGCTCTTTCTGCTGAATTCACCGCCATTGCTGCACATGCTCCCCGCCCAGGAGAACATTCCGCAAATTCTCGGGCGTAACCCGAAGGATTTGTTCTTAGAACACCTATCGTGAATGAGTGCTTGCTTTGCTGCAAGGGTGACCTTGGCCCTTACGCAGCCTTCTCCGCCGAATTATACACCGAGCTTATGCCGGTGCGGGGTCGATTTTTTAATGAGTGTTTACCAACTAATCACCGTAACCGCGAATGGCTCGAGCACGATTTTTCCGCCGGTGGGTTTTACACTCCGCGCGGAGTCGTCGCCGGACTTTTCGTCCACCGTCAGAGCGCCTGCTTTTTCCGCATCCGGCAAAGTCAATTCAACGGAGCGATCCCGCTTGTTCACCAAAAGCAGTTTGCGGCCGGCAGGCGTAACGAAAGCTTGAGCGGCGACATCAGGCGAATCCTGCTCGCTCAGTTTTGTGTCCACCAGCGTGTCGCCAGGGTGAAATGAATCCTTGATAAGCTTCAGTACCCAGAAGCGCGCGTTGGGCTTGTTGTTCCGCCAATTCATCATGCTTACGCTCGGAAACTGCGTGGGAGCGCCGACCAGTTGTGACTCGCCGATAATGTCGATCTGCAGCCTGGATAGCTCGATATAGAGATCGGCGTATAAGGCGCCGGCGAGATTCCAGTAGGCGGCTGGCGGCGGCACGTTGTCTCCGGGTTTGTTATCTGTAGGCAGAATTACCCCAAGTTCGTCCCCCGAAGTTTTTGTCTCCGGCGAAAGCCGCTTGCGTATGTTTTCGATATACCGCACCGAGTTGAGGAATCCCGCCTCCTGATCGAAAAACGTGTACTTCCAGCTATCCAGAGTCTGCCCGGCAACCGGCACGGCATAGAAATGGTAGGAGATGTAGTCCAGCGGCGTGCCAGGCCGGTGGTTCTTGCGATCAAGGAAATACTCGAAGTAATTGGGAGCCACGCTCGGCATGGCAAGCGCCAAACCCATGAACTTGGTCTCCGGAGAGACCTTGTGAATTGCGCTCACGATTGCGTCATAGCGCGCGGCATACTGCTCGGGGGTGGTTGCGTGTTCAAAGTCCACCTCGTTCAGTACTTCCCAAACCGGCAACTTGTAGTGGTATCCGGACTCGTGGCGCACGCCGTTCTCATCGCTGAATCCGCCGTTCACATACCAGCTCACCAGGCGGGCGTAGTAGTCGCCCAACTCTTTGCCTGTGGGGTCGCGAAGCTCGGTCCCCTGGGTGTAGTCCCAGTTCACCTGATTTGGATCGGCGGGATAGGTCACGGGTTTGTCGGTTTTGAAAAGCCACGCCGGCATGGTGCTGAAATTGAGCACGGCAGGATGACCTTCAGTAGCAGCCAGGAAGTCCTTGGTCATCGGGTCAATCAGGCTGAAGTCCCAACTGGTCTTCTGGGGAGTAGGCGGTTCAAGCTCGGCTACGGCCAATTTTGGATAGGGGAGCCATGGCACGTAGCGCACATAGTCGGCGCCGAGATCTTTAACTGCTTTGTAGGAGGCTGCGCCCAGCGCTTGGCCAGGACGAAGAGGCGGATTGACCACAACTTGAAGCGTGGGCGTCGACCGCGAAACAACGGTCGTCTTGTCCCATTGAATCGTAATCCCAAGCGGCTTTTCGCAATGCGACGCTGTAGTTGAACCAATGCATGCCAGACCTACCATGAATGTAAGAAATGGACTTTTGGACATCGACTGCCGCCACTTGAAAAATGCCATGAATGCTCCTGACCACGAGATGGGTTGCCGGTTCACAAAGCGACAAACTGGTAGAATGGTGTTCGCCAACTTATACTACGCAGACAATCAAATCCGCAATTGTATTGTTTTCGGCGTCTCTGAATCGTAATGTTCCACCGTTCGCTGAAGGTGCTATCGACCTATCGGTTCGGGAAAGATCCGGATGTACTGGCATTTGATCCCGGCCTGACGCGGCTTTGAGCCAAAAATGTCGGTTCTTGCGCTATTTCTTCACGATTTCACGCCCCCGGATGCCGTCTCAAGCATCAAGGATGCGTGGATCAACCCCCTAGGAGTCTGTCGGTAATAGAACTGTCGCCCTTTAGAATCAATAACTTACGAATTCTACGTGTTTACGTAAGTAACTGATTGCAAAGGACTTAGACTGCATCGATTTCTTATCCCCGACACACTCCTAGGTGGTCATCTAGGCCGTCAAGTTGGAGTCTGGCCCGACCCGCGCATCTTCAAGGAGGTGATCCTTCCTGACTGGCCAGAGACCTGGAAGGCGAGCAGATGGGGGCGCGGATGCTGGAGATTCTGATGCGCGGCGTCTCCACGCGCAACTACAAGGAAGTCATTCCCACGATGGCCGAGACTGTGGGAGTTTCCAAGTCGGCTGTGAGCCGGCGGGTGGTCGAGGCTTCGCAGGCCGAGGTCGAGGCGCTGCTCTCGCGGCGCTTCGACGAGCTGAAGCTGCTGGTGATTTACATCGACGGGTTGCTGTTCGGCGACTACACCATGATCGGCGCGGTGGGCGTGGACAGCGAGGGGAACAAACACGTGCTGGGCATCCGAGAAGGGGCCACGGAGAACTCCACGGTGGTCAAGGAACTGCTCGAAGACATCGTGGCGCGCGGCGTCGATCTGAAACGCAAGAGGCTCTTTGTCATCGATGGATCGAAGGCGCTCCGAGCCGCTATCAACGAGCTGTTTCGGAGAGGTTCCGTGCCCAGAGCAATTGTGACGCCGCCGGTGTCACAATTGTCGCGTCACTGCCGCGACAATTGCACGAGGCCGAGCGATGAGCCAGCTCGTCAGACTCTCACCACCCGCCCGCCCCGCGCTCCCCGCCCTGGTCACGGTCTCCGGCGACCGCGCCGGCATCCACTTTCTGGAATTCTTCGCCGCCCGGCGGCACTTGTTCGACTGGCTGGTCACCGGCCAGGTGGTGCCGGTGAACCNNGTTTACCCGGCGCATGAAGTCCGGCCCCATGAAAGCCTGAGCGGACAAAACCACCTCAGCCCAGCACCTCGGGCTTGTGTGCCGTTCCGTCAAAGTGGCTGCTGGTTTTGTAGAGCTCGAACTTGCCTTCCTGGGCCGCTGGCTTGGTGCGCTCCAGCAAACTCGCAACCTCGGTGGAAGACAGAGGCTTGAAGGTCCGCGCCGCTTCCAGAGCCTGGTCCA
>PLZC01000416.1 GCA_003151985.1 Acidobacteriaceae bacterium | reverse complement strand
CAGACCCTCAATTGTCGGTCGTCGCCCGCCTGCGAGAAATGCAGGTTAGGGCAAGGTTAGGGCGCCTGGAGAGACAGCCGCGGTGCGGCAATGGAGGGTCGCCGCACCCCACAGAACCAATGCCGGCGGAATGCTCTGCAAGGAGCGTTCCGCCGGCATTCACGCCTCCAGCATTCGCGTTAAATATAAGTCAAGGTCGGATTGCCCAGGCTAATCCATCCGGCTCGTCGCCAACGTCGATGTGACCCGTCACCTCCAGCGTTTTCATATCCACTACAGCCACGTAGTTGTCAGGCCCGCACGAGACGAAAGCACGTTTGCCATCCGGATCCATCAGAATGCCGGCAGCGCCATGCCCAATTTGAACCCGCTTGAATTCCTTGCGCGTCGCTGCATCGTAGATCACCAGATCGCTGCCTCTCAGCATTGAAATCAGCACGAGCTTTCCATCCGGAGTGAACTTCAGCCGGTTTGCACTCGTCACTTTCGCATCCAGAGTGGCCGTCACTGTCCGTGTCGTGAGGTCAACAACGGAGATCGTGCCATCCTGTGCATTCGCTGTCCATAGCTCACGTCCATCGGGCGACACGTCAAAACCCTCGTCACCTTTGCCCACCTGGATCACGGTCTCGTTCCAATCCATGCGCGGTTCATTCCCGCCGGGTGGAGGCGGAGGAGGCGCGGACCCTTGTAGCTGAGCTCCTGGAGGAGGTCCCATCGGCGGCAAGGTAACTTTCTCCAAAATGCTCACCGTCGCAGAACTGACGTTCGTTGTGTAGATCTGCTTCTCGTCCGGGGTGATGTAAATCATGTGCGTCCGGTTCTGACCCGTGCCCATCACCCAATCAACTCTGGCGGACGCAGGGTCATAGCGCGCAACCACCTTCGCACCTTCGGCTGTGAACCAGACCTTTCCTCCTGCAAACGTGAGCCCATGCGGGCCATTCAAAGCTCCGGTATCGATATCTGGCAGCGCTTTCTGCCCTACCAGGTCGATTACAGAGAGCGCATGGTAACGGCCACCTCCGTAGATGGACACGTACGCCGTCTTTCCATCGGAAGATGCGATCACCTCGTGAGGGTCGGGACCTACTGCGGCACGCGCGATAACCTGCA
This sequence comes from Acidobacteriaceae bacterium, assembly GCA_003151985.1. Classification (GTDB taxonomy): domain Bacteria; phylum Acidobacteriota; class Terriglobia; order Terriglobales; family Acidobacteriaceae; genus Telmatobacter. The sequence continues at coordinate 4,884 of PLZC01000416.1, read as the reverse complement.
GCGTTTTTGGATCAACGATGGCCAGCGTATGGTTGCGCTTCGAGAGCGCCAATATGGTGCGCGCCGGCGTCGACTGGGCAACAACTCTGTCGGCGGTGAAGAGGAAAGCCGCGACTGCAACAACCGCAAAAAGCAATTGGGGAACTTTGGATCGCATGATTTTACTCCGTTGACTTTGATGCCAGAGTTCTGAAGCTGTCGTCCTTGACCAAGCGATAACTCGCACCACTCTCCAGATTGCCATGTGAAGCCCGGTCGCACCAAAATCATCGCTCCGATGCAGGCGAGGCGTCCTTCAAAGCCCGACTCCCCTTTTGAATTAGTTGTTGCCCAATTGCTGCTTTAGACGATCTGGAGAAAGATGACAGAAGATCGGGGAAAAGTTCTTTTCAGGAACAGCGTCACCGTTCTGACCAAAAATGATGTACGGTTCCTTGTCGGAATTCCATGCAGCCCAACCGGGAAGTCCGGGACCATTGGGGTCTCCGGACTTTGCGAAGTTAGTCCAATAGATTTGCATCACTGAAGAGAGCTTATGGTCTGTCGGGGTGAACTTCAGCCAACTCCAGGTGCGTGCCTGAAACGTGTCGAAGACGTAAGGAAGTTCCAGCGCGTGGAAAGCCCCCAGGGTTGACTCGCCCGGCCCCGGAATGGTCCGCTCAAACCGGTAAACGAAAGCGCGCTGTCCAGCGTTCGTCACCAGGGCGGCTTCCGCACCCGTAGGACATGCCGCGAGAATGTCGTTGGTCGCCTGATCAAGGGCCGAGGCCCCATGCATGAGAATCCTGCCCATGTATGTGGCCACCGCAACGTCTGTCCAGTTGCCGTAGAGAGGCCGCGTTGCATCCGCGAATTGCTTGACTTGCTCGCCAACCCCAGCCTTCTTGGCCGGCTGGCCCGCCTTCTTCTGCGCTGCCTCGGCGCCTATACGAAAGGCACTGAATTCTCTCGCGTTCAGTCCTGCTAGTAGTTCGAACTTCTGAATCGTCCCTGAGGCGAAGGCCTTTGCCGGCGATTGGGGTAGCACCCACCCATCTACAACAGACGCGTTTGGATCGTAGCCTTTGAATTGAGAAGCGATCAAGCGATCCTCAATCTGGACAATCACAGCAGCCGGCAATTTCCTCAGAGTCTCAATCTGCGATCCGGCTTGAACGCCGACCTCCTTTCCAATCGCCACGCCCAGCGGCTCCATGTAGGCAACAGTGCGTTCCGTTCCCAGCCCGAAGGCTGGGCCGCTCTCCCCAATGACCCTGCGAAACAAGTTCCTGGTGAGGGGGGAAGCCATCAAGGTGGTGGCATCAATAGATCCGGCGGACTCGCCGAACAGGGTCACATTGTCGGGGTCCCCACCGAATTCTCCGATGTTCTGTTGCACCCACTTGAGCGCCGCAATCTGATCGAGAAGCCCGTAATTGCCCGAACTGTGATGGGGAGACTCCGCGGTCAGCTCAGGATGGGCGAAGAAGCCCATGACGCCAAGCCGGTAGTTGAGCGTGACCACGATGACCCCATGAGACGCGAGTGCGCTACCGTCGTAGCTATCTTCCGTTCCGCTACCCACCCGGTTGCTGCCGCCATGCAGCCACACCATGACAGGCAATCGAGTCTTATGCGGCCAGTCCGGCGCCCAAGCATTCATATAGAGACAATCTTCGGAAGACGAGACCGGGACAATGCTGAATGTTGCGCCATAAGTGGCAGCAAGTGGCTTGATAAATGTGCCGACACCCGCTTCGCTTTGAACGCAGGCGCTGCCAGGCTTCTTCGCATCCCGCACCCCCGCCCACGAAGCCGGAGGCTGCGGTTCGCGCCAGCGCAGCGCGCCGACGGGCGGCGCCGCATACGGAATCCCCAGGAAGACCGCCGTGCCGCCCTGCAACATTCCGCGTAATTGGCCGCTCGCCACGTGGACCACAGGGCCGTTCGCAACGGATTGAGGTTGTGAACAAGATGCGGATGGGGGTAAATGGCAAAGAACCATCAACAGAGAAAGAAGCCACGGGAACCTGCAGCTCTTCGGCGCGCGTCCCGTGTCAGCCATGCTCCTGCGGTTGAGATTCTTCTCCACCCCTCGCGTGGAGATGGTGTGTGACCATTTTGGCGTTGTCATTCCGGCCTCTCTCTTGCCAGTGCCATTCTAGCGGTTTCGAGCGCGGTCACTTCACTTGTCGCCTTGATAACAGTCCCCCACCGGCGTTGCCGAACCGCGATGGACGAAACCGGCGCTCTCCAGTTCAGGGAGGACGGAGGGAGCAGGGGCCTTCAGGCCCCTGAATACCGCCTCATTTTCGATGGCCTTTAGGCCCGGATTTTACAGGCCGCGGAAAGACTTCGCCTTTGTTTGGTTGAACTTTTCATTTGTTGGTCTCTTGTTAGGCACACCGGAGGTAGCGATCCCCTTTCAGGCAGGGACGCGGTTCTTGCAGGCCCTTCGCGGGGAGTAAAACCACGCATGTTGGATCAGAGTGCTTCCGCCTAATTTAAATTCCCAAGTACGGCGGCCCCAATCGTCGCTACAACCACTCCGGCCAGAGTTAAGTACGCCGCTCTGGTACCCGGTCGTGGTGTGTGTTCCCAGAAAATACCGAGCAGCGCATTCACTACCACACAGAGCTGCGCAATGGTGAAGCCTTTTCCTGTACCCAGGTGCTCCATCATTAGCAGGGCGCAGTAGTTGCCTATGGTCCACAGCAAACCCGTAGACATGACACGGAAGTAGTGTGAAGGCTTTTCCAGGTGGAGCGATGATTTCGATACTACGCAGATAACTGCGCCACCGACAAACATGCCCGCTGCCAACGGGAGCATGGCCACCCACATCGAAAGACCGGAAATTCTGATGGGAATGAAGTAGCTGGCCCAGCCGATGCCCGCGCCTAACGCCCCGAGGTATCCATATACGACGGCGCCGCTTTGCTTAGTGGAGCCGCCCTCCGAACCGGCAAAAATGATCATCAGAATACCGCCGATGATCACCACAAATGAGACGATAGCCAAGACGATGTTGAAGGTTCCGGTGTGCAGGAACTCGCCAAAGAGGATGATTCCCCACAGAATTGAAACAATGATGTTCAGCGGCGACCAGATGCCGAAGGCCTTTGCCATCCCCAGCCGTTGCGTCCCAACGAACGCGCACAACCCGCTCAAAGCCCAGATGATTCCCCCGAGAAAAGGTAACCAGGAGGTTCTCAGCGTGAGTCCTTGATAGCCCTGGAAAAAAGCGGCCACGATGGCCACCAATAAGACTGCGAGTGTCACATAGAACGTGCGCGTTTGCTGGCCCTTCATGGGCACGTGCTGGGAAGGTGCAAGCCAGGTCCCCCAAGCAAGCACAGTTACAAGCGCGAAGACTACATTCAGCATAAGAACGCCTCTTCAGGTTGCAGAAAACTCCCACCCGGTGAAGTGTACGGGCTCCTGCCCGTAAATACGTAGCTCAGAATCATGCTTCGCTTCACGCGCTAAAGCATTTCTCCTATTGCTGTAGAGCATTGAACGGTAGTCTGAACCAAGCTCTCGCATCCTCTGGGGTGAGGCGCGGGAGCAGTTCGGCGATAACCGGATCGAGCGCTTCTTTGGCTCGCGCCTTGGCCGGGCGGAGCAGCTGTTTGAGCTTTGTCCAAGCCTTTTCGATGGGGTTCAAATCGGGCGAGTAGGGCGCAGATAGAGCAAACTCGCTCCTGCTGCCGCGATTCTTTCGCGCACCCCCTTGGCCTTGTGCGAACTCAAGTTATCCATTACCACCACGTCGCCGAAGCGCAGTGCCGGACATAAAATCGCGAGAAATGCTCTAAAGGAATAAAAGTCGTTGGTGCCGAAAAAGGGACTCGAACACCTTGGGGCTGTCACTCATTCTGGTAGCCTGCAGACAATCATTGAGCAAATCGCGGATTATCTTTCCGCAAATCTGGACAAACTTTCCGCAAACCTACCAGTACTTAACCAACTAGATATCGAGGTTCTTCACGTCGAGGGCGTTGTCCTCGATGAATTTGCGGCGAGCTTCAACGTCTTCGCCCATGAGGGTGGTGAAGATGGCCTCGGTTTCGGCGATGTCTTCCAGCTTGACCTGAAGAAGGGTGCGACGGTCGGGATCCATGGTGGTCTCCCACAGTTGCGTGGAGGTCATTTCACCAAGACCTTTGTATCGCTGGACCGAGTATTCCTTCTTGCCCTGTTCGACAATGTGGGCGAAGAGTTCACGAGCAGTCTGCTTTTCAACCGGCTCGCGCAGGGCGCGGGCTGTGCGGCGCGCCGACTTGGCCTCGGCCTGGACTTCCGCGTTTCCAGGGATGGCAACAGATTCGGGGCCGTCTGCTTCATCCGCGTCCGTTGTCTCGGCAGGCCCGGCTTCGACAGCGGTAGCCTTGCTGGCGTACTCGATGAGGAACGGCGGCTCGAGGAATTCCTTGATCAGGGTGTACTTCGCCATCATCTGGCGGAACTCGGGGCTCGAGGCCAATGTCCAGTCGATGCACCGCGTAGCGCCTTGGGAATCGGTGAAGCAGATGGACCAGGTGTGGTGCTCCTCGTCTTCAACCGGTTCGCACATTTTGAACTGGAACTCTTCGGCCAGCTCGGTGAGTTGGGCGTGCAGAAGGGCCAGCTTAGGCGGGACATCGCTTCCCGCCTGGGACGCAAAATCTGCACGGTGCAGGAGTTCCGCGCGGGCCAGCAATTCGGTGAGCTGTTCGTTGCGGATTCTCTTGTCGACCCTCTCCACGAAGCCCAGGTATTCGCCCAGAATGCCCATGAAGCGGGTGAGATCTGCGCCCTCGATGCGGCTGGCAGCTTCTCCATGGCGGACGATCATGCCTTCTGAAGCGCGGTTGACCATGACCTTCACAAACTCGCGCTCGTCCTTGATGTATTGCTCGAAGC
>PLZC01000273.1 GCA_003151985.1 Acidobacteriaceae bacterium | reverse complement strand
GTCAATTCTCGAAAGCGCCGAAGGCTTTTGCGCCCGGTCATCGCTTTGTCGAGAGTTTTCATCGTCAAATACCCGTGAAAGCTGCCTTAACAGGGCACCGGCTTTTCAAACTATCTACAAAATGGTTCATTTTGTCGAGAAAGAGATGAACGTAACCAGGAAGTTCAGGCTTTCTGGTTCTCGGGGGAAGGATGGGAAGCGAACAGATCCTGCTGGCGGGCAGGGCTGTGATTTGATGGTCCCGTGCCCTGAGTCGGAATCGGCGCAAAAGCACGCATAAGGCGCACGGTGTGCCGGTGGCTCTCAAGAATGGCGTGCAACTCCAAACAGCGGGGACAGCCACCCTTGATGGCGCCGATCCCGTCGGCTTCAGGATCAAACATAGGATGGCGCGAACACTTGCCGTGCCATTTAGCTCTTTCAATCTTCAACATGTCTCGCAATCATAACGCCATTTGAATACAAACTTGCCCATTCCGATATTTCAACAAAGGTACGCTTACAACTGCGCCTTGCTTTGGCACCCAAGCAAGCGGCGCCTTGCTCACAATTAACGAGCACGCGCTTGCTTTCCGTGCACAGGGTCTCATCTGGTTGTCAATTCAGGTGCGTTTACCACCTCTCCGCTGCGGATGCCGAATTATCACACTCAGTAGGTGGTTCTACAGACACTTTTATTCTTGACAAACTCAAAATTACATGTATTCTGTAGGCAATGCTACAGAGACTACAGCGCATGGAATTGACGGCAATTTGTTCAATCCACACCGGATTCACGACGCGTGCCCGACTAGAGCCTGCGCAAAATGGGGGTATGCCGATGATCCAGCTTGGCGACATTTCGGCAGATGGGCGGGTCGATTTCCACCGGCTGACACGCATCAACCGCGACGACATCCTCGATCGGCACCTTGTCCGCACTGGGGATGTAGTATTCCGCTCTCGCGGAGACCGGAATACCGCGGTCGCTCTGGATGAAAGCTTCGAGGAGCCTGCTTTGGCCGTGCTCCCGCTCATGATTCTCCGCCCCAACCTGGATGTCGCGACACCACAGTACTTGGCTTGGGCAATCAACCAGCCAACGTCCCAACGGCACTTCGATTCCACCGCCTACGGCACAAAGATGCGGATGGTTCCGCGAACAGCCCTCGAGCAACTCCAAATTGACGTTCCGGATATGGCGACACAACACCAGATCCTCGCGATTGACGCCTTGGCCGAGCGGGAACGCGCTCTTGCCATCCTCGCCGCTGAAAAGCGCAGAACCCTTGCAGCTCTTATCCTCGGAAACCTGGCCAGCCTCGCTGGCTCCGGTACCGGGCTGGAAAGGAACACAAATTGACAGACAATTTGACGCAGCAGCAGGTGAACAATACGGCCTGGGCCGCTTGCGATACATTTCGGGGCGTCGTGGATGCCGGCCAATACAAGGACTACATCCTGGTGATGCTGTTCCTGAAGTACATCTCCGACCTCTGGAACGACCATGCCGAAGGCTATCGCAAGCAATATGGCAGTGATGAGGCCCGCATCCGCCGCCGTCTGGAGCGCGAACGCTTTGTTCTTCCTAAAGGTGCAAGCTTCTACGACCTCTATGACCAGCGCCTAGAGGCCAACATCGGCGAGCTGATCAACATTGCTCTGGAGAAGATCGAAGACGCGAACCGGACCAAACTTGAGGGCGTCTTCCGCAATATCGATTTCAACTCCGAGTCCAATCTAGGCCGCGTCAAGGACCGCAATCGCCGGCTTAACAATATGCTGGAGGACTTCGCAAAACCCGCCCTCGATCTTCGGCCCTCGCGTGTCACCGGGGACATCATCGGCGAGTGCTACATCTACCTGATCTCCCGCTTTGCATCGGACGCAGGCAAAAAGGCCGGCGAGTTCTACACGCCGGCCGCCGTCTCCCGCCTGCTGGCAAAGCTGGCCGCGCCCAAGTCTGGCAACACCATCTGCGATCCCGCCTGCGGCTCCGGTTCCCTGTTGATCCGCGCTGCTGAAGAGGTCGGTTCCGACAACTTCGCTCTCTACGGGCAGGAGGTCAACGGCTCCACATGGGCGCTGGCGCGCATGAATATGTTCCTCCATGCCAAAGACGCCGCCCGCATCGAATGGTGCGACACGCTCAACAGCCCCACCCTGGTTGAGGATGACCATCTGATGACTTTTGACGTCGTGGTCGCTAATCCGCCCTTTTCGCTGGATAAATGGGGGGCCGAAGGCGCGTCGAAGGACCACTTCAACCGGTACTGGCGGGGAATTCCCCCAAAATCCAAAGGCGACTACGCCTTCATCACCCACATGATCGAGATCGCTCGCCGTCAGTCCGGGCGTGTCGCAGTCATCGTTCCCCACGGCGTGCTCTTCCGCGGCGGTGCCGAAGGCGCCATCCGCACCAAGCTGATCGACGAGAACCTGCTCGATGCCGTGGTTGGGCTGCCGGCCAACCTTTTCACCACCACGGGCATACCGGTCGCGATTCTGGTTTTTGACCGCTCGCGCGAAGAGGGCGGCGCGAACGAAGCCCGCAAGGATGTGCTGTTCATCGACGCCAGCAAAGAGTTCACGCCCGGCAAGACACAGAACATCATGGACGAGGAGCACATCGCAAAAGTTCTGGAGACGTATCGGACCCGCGCGGAGCTCGACAAATACTCCCACCTCGCCACCCCGGAGGAGATCAAGGCCAACGACTACAACCTGAACATTCCCCGTTACGTGGACACCTTCGAGCCCGAAGAGGAAATTGATGTTGCCGCCATCCAGAAAGAGATTGATCAGATCGAGGCGGAGCTGGCCGAGGTTCGGGGCCGGATGGCGAAGTACCTGAAGGAGCTTGGCGTCAATGTCTAACGGCGAACTGATTCTCTACACGACCGAAGACGGCGCAGCGAATATCCAACTCCGCGCCGCAGACGGGACCGTCTGGCTGACTCTGAACCAGATCGCCGACCTCTTTGGCCGGGATAAGTCTGTGATTTCACGCCACATCAAAGCCATCCTCGATGATGGGGAATTGGCGCAGCAGTCAGTTGTTGCACGTTATGCAACAACTGCCGCCGACAGCAAAACATACCAGGTCGACCACTACAGCCTAGAGATGATTCTGGCCGTTGGGTACCGTGTACGCTCCGAGCGTGGCGTCCAGTTTCGCCGCTGGGCAACCACCGCGCTGAAGGAGTACCTGATTAAGGGCTTTGTCATGAACGACGAACGCCTCAAGGACCCGGCCTGGGACTACTTCGACGAACTCCTTGAGCGCATTCGCGATATTCGAGCCTCAGAGGCTCGCTTCTATCAGAAGGTGCGGGAGATTCTGGCGTTGAGTGAGGATTACGACCCCAAATCGCATATAGCGCAGGAGTTCTACGCAACCATCCAGAACAAGATGCTTCATGCGGTCGCCGGTGGCACGGCCGCTGAGCTGATCAAATTGCGAGCCAATCCCAACCAGCCCAATATGGGGCTCACCTCCTGGAAGGGCGAACGGGTGCGCAAGAGCGATGTTGCAACGGCCAAGAATTACCTGGGCGAATCGGAGATCAAGGAACTCAATTTGATCGTCACCATGTTCCTGGATACAGCCGAATTGCGCACCAGGCGTCGCCAGACCATGAAACTCGCCGAGTGGGAGGGCGTACTCGATGGGTTCCTCCGCAGCAACGAACTGCCTATCCTTCGCAATGCCGGCAGTATCTCGGCTGCCAGGGCAGAACAAATCGCATTCGAGCGGTACGAGGTCTTTGACGCCAAACGCAAGGAAGCGGAGCGGCTTCTCGCTGATCAGACCGGCGATCTTGCCGAGTTGGAGCAGGTGGCTGAGGCTTCAAAGGCGCTAAAGAAAAGGGGTAGACATGCCTAAAGGCCATCGACACGTGCCTCTTTCTGAACTCTGCAGCTTCATGAATGGAAAAGGATTTCGCCCAAGTGATTGGAAGCCGTCGGGACTTCCAATTATCCGAATCCAAAACCTGAACGGCTCAAAGTCGTTTAACTACTTCGACGGCGTGGCGCGAGATGAGTGGATCGTTGAGCCCGGAGAACTTCTCTTCGCGTGGGCAGGTGTCAAGGGTGTGTCTTTTGGTCCGACAATTTGGCCGGGGCCAAAAGCCGTTCTCAACCAGCACATCTACCGAGTTGTTCCTAACAAGGGAATTGACACATATTGGCTCTATGCCGCACTCAGACTAATTACCAGCAGAATTGAGACAAAGGCACATGGCTTCAAGTCCTCTCTGGTTCATGTCCATAAGGAAGACATCACGCGGCAGATGATTGATTTGCCGTCACTCGCTGAACAGCGTAAGATCGCCGAAATCCTGCGGACATGGGACGAGGCAATTGAGAAGAAAGAAGCTCTAATAAGAGCTAAACAGTTTCAATATGATGTCTCTTCCAGGCAACTTTTTGAGCCATGCCATCCATCGTCGATGAGCCGTGACAACGACTGGTCGAAGTTCGTGATGGGTGCTCTTTTCGGTGAAAGAGATGAACCGGGTGTCCAGAGCGATTCGTTACTAAGCATCACCATGTCGGGAGGTGTGATCGACCGCGACGGTGTTGGAAGGAAGGATAGTTCAAGCGAGGATAAGTCTAAGTACAAGTTGGTTCTTCCCGGAGATATTGGCTATAACACAATGCGCATGTGGCAGGGAGTCTCTGGACTTTCTACGCTCAGGGGAATCGTAAGCCCGGCTTATACAGTTTTAATACCAAATCGAAAGAAAATATTTCCGAAGTATGCTGCGCATCTATTCAAGTCGCGGCGAATGATCCACGACTTTGAACGCTATTCCCAGGGCTTGACCAGCGACACATGGAACTTGAAATACCCGGTCTTTGCCGAGATCAAAGTCTATTTGCCTCCCGTTGACCAGCAAAGATATCAAGCTAATCTCCTCGACGCAATGAGAGATGAGATCAGCGTAATCAAAAGACAAAGCGAAGCTCTGGTTCGCCAGAAGCGTGGCCTGATGCAGAAGTTGTTAACTGGTGAATGGCCGGTGAAGGTTTAGAGGAGGAATATGCCCAGAAAACACATCCCAATGGCGATTGCTTACGATTTTGACGGAACTCTTGCGTCCGGGAATATGCAGGAGCATCAGTTTCTGCCTGATATCGGGATCACAGCGGATAAATTTTGGGCAGAGGTCAAAAACCTCACCAAGGTGCACCAGGCTGATGAGGTTTTGATATACATGAACCTTATGTTACGGAAGGCCTCCGCCTCTGGTGTACCTGTGAGGCGCGAGGACTTTAAGGCGCGTGGCGGCACAATCGAATTATTCAGAGGGGTAACCGAGTGGTTCGACCGGATTACTGAATATGGGCGGTTGAGGGGAGTCCACATAGATCATTACCTTGTATCCTCAGGGAACGAGGAGATTTTCGCTGGAACACCGATTGCATCCAAATTCGCGAAGGTGTATGCATCGAAGTTCTACTTCGACGAGAACGGAGTGGCCGTTTGGCCTGCTCTGGCCGTGAACTACACGACGAAAACCCAGTATCTATTCCGCATCAACAAGAATGCACATGACCTCAGCGACAGCAGCGAGGTGAACAAATTTGTAGAGAAGCGCGACCGTCCCGTGCCTTTCGAGAACATGGTCTACATAGGAGATGGCTCAACCGACATTCCGTGCTTTCGCCTGATCAAGGAGCAGGGTGGCCTTTCAGTAGCAGTCTATAAGCCGCACACAAAGGGCGCGCGCGACAAGGCCGCCCAGTATCTGAAAGATGGTCGCGTGCATTGTGTGGTTCCGGCGGACTATTCCGACGGAGATGAAATCGACCGGATTGTTAAAGCCTACATCGATACCGTTGCGGCTCGTGGCACACTTACGGGGTTGATGACAGAGGAAGAAAAATGATCTTCGACGCTGCGGAGAAATATCAATCGCAAATCCCGGCGATGCAATTGCTGGTGGCGCTGGGCTTTAAGCCGCTGAGCCAGGCGGAGGCGGTTGCCCTGCGCGGCGGGCGATTGCGCAATGTGGTGCTGGACGATGTGCTGGCCGAGCAACTTCTTGACCTTAATCGCTTCACCTTTCGCGGGCGCGAGTATTCCTTTGACCTGGAGGATGCCCACGAGGCGATGCGCCGGCTGAAGCCGACCCCAGACCGGATCAAGGGCCTGCGCGGAACCAATCAGGAGATCTACGACACGCTGGTGCTGGGCACCACGATCACCAAGACCATCGACGGCGACAGCAAGAGCTTTTCGTTTCGCTTTATCGATTGGGAACACCCGCAGAACAACGCGTTCCATGTGACCGCTGAAGTGTCGATCGAGCGAACCGCCAGCACCCAGACCAAGCGTTGCGACATCGTTGGCTATGTGAACGGCATTCCGTTTGTGGTGATTGAGAACAAGCGGCCCACCGAAAGCCTGAAGAAGGCCGGCAGTCAACTGATCGGCTACCAGAATGAAGACAATATCCCGCAGTTGTTCCACTTTTCCCAACTCCTGCTGACGATGAACCGGCTGGAGGCGCGGTTTGCAACCGTTGGAACCCCTCGCAAGTTCTGGCAGACATGGCGCGATGAAGAAGATGCAGACGAGACGATTGCGCCGTTTGCAAATCGGCCTATGACCGCCGAGGAAGCGGATGCGGTTTTCAGCGGCGACTTTGCCGTGGCGCGGCCGTACTTTGAAAGCCTGATTGCCGAAGGAGATCGTGCAGTTACGATTCAGGACCGGTCGGTTTTTGCTCTTTGCCGGCCCGAGCGCCTTTTGGACCTAGTGCGGCGTTTCACCGTCTTTGAAGGCGGGCAGCGGAAGATCGCCCGGCATCAACAGTTCTTTGGAATCCGCAAAGCGATGGAACGTCTCAGGCAATTCGACATCAAGGGTATTCGCAAGGGCGGTGTCATCTGGCATACCCAGGGCTCCGGAAAGTCCTTGACGATGGTGATGCTGGGCCGTTCGCTGGCGCTCGACAAGGAGATTCTCAATCCGCGCTTGATTATCGTGACGGATCGCGACGACCTCGACAAACAGATTAAGGACACATTCAAGTCCTGCGAACTCACGCCCGCCCGTGCAACAAGTGGCGCTCATTTACTAGAGCTGATCCGGGACCGGAAGCCGCTCATCACGACCATCATCAATAAATTTGACACCGCCCTTCGCGGCAACGAGGCAGTCGATGCGGATGCCAACATCTTCGTGCTCGTGGATGAAAGCCACCGCACGCAGACTGGCCGTCATAGCGGATACAGCCAATTTGCCGTGAAGATGCGCCGATTCCTGCCGAAGGCCTGCTACCTCGGTTTTACAGGGACGCCGCTCTTAAAGAAGGAGAGGAATACGCTCTCCACATTCGGCGGATTGATCCACCGATACGCCATCGACGAGGCTGTCGCCGACGGCGCCGTTGTGCCACTCCTCTATGAGGGCCGGCTGGTTGAACAACAGATCACCGGCGGTGTGATTGATCGGTGGTTCGACAAGATCAGCGAAGGGCTGACCGAGAAGCAGAAAGCGGACCTGAAGCGGAAGTTCTCGCGGATGGACGCCCTGTCAAAGACAGGCCAAGCGATTCGGGCCAAGGCTTTCGACATCTCAGAGCATTTTCGGCAGTACTGGCAGGGGACCAGCTTCAAAGCGCAGCTTGTTGCTCCATCCAAGGCAGCGGCGGTGAGGTTCAAGAACGTTCTAGATGAAATTGGGCATGTCACCAGCGAGATCGTCATTTCGCCCCCCGATGACAATGAGGGGAATGAGGAGATTGACAAGGAGTCCAACGATCTGGTGCGTGCCTTCTGGGACAGAATGATGGCGCGGTACAAGACGGAGGAAGAGTACAACCGGCAGATTATCGAAGCCTTCAAGGGCACCGGCGATCCGGAAATCCTGATTGTCGTTTCCAAACTCCTCACCGGGTTTGATGTACCCCGCAATACCGTAATGTATGTTTGCAAGTCTCTGCGTGAACACAACCTCCTCCAGGCGATTGCCCGTGTCAACCGTCTCTACGAAGAAGACGGGCGAGAAAAGCAGTTCGGATTCATTCTCGATTACGAGGGCCTGCTCGGGGAGCTTGATAACGCGCTCACCACCTACAGCGCATTCGAGGGCTACGAGACGTCGGATCTGGACGGCACCGTACACGATGTGCGGGAACAGATTCGCAAGCTGCGCCAGTACCATGAACAGCTCTGGGACCTTTTCAAGCCCGTGCGGAACAAGAAGGACATGGAGCAGTTTGAGCAGTTTCTTGCGGACGACTCCATCCGTCAGGAATTTTACGAACGCTTGCGTGCCTTCAGCCGCTGCATGCACATCTCTCTGTCGTCGGAAAAGCTTCTGGATGTCTTCTCTGAAGTCGATGTTGACAGAATGAAGCGCGATTGGAAGCAGTTCTCCGAACTGAAGCGTTCCGTACAGCTCCGTTACCAGGAGACGGTCGACCTGATGGAGTTCGAGCCGAAGATCCAGAAACTGCTCGACGACCATGTGGTTGCCTTGCCCGCGGAGATCATCATCGAGCTGGTCAACATTAATGATCCCGACGCGCTTGAGGCCGTCGTTAAAGAGACTGGCATCTCCGACGCATCAAAGGCTGACCGCATCGCCAGTGCAACCCGGAAAACCATTACAGAGAAGATGGACGAAGACCCATCATTCTATAAACGTTTTTCGGTACTGCTGGCAGAGACGATTCGCGATTACCGGGCCAAGCGGATGTCGGAACGGGAATACCTGAAGAGTGTGGTCGATTTGGCCAGCAAGATTGCACGAAAGGATAGAGGAAGCGATCTACCTGAATCAGTGAGGGGCAATGAAGACGGACAGGCGTTCTTCGGCATTCTCGACGGAACGCTTGTCAGTGCAGATCAGAAGCCGATTGAGAGAGCGGAGACTGCAAGAATCGCGCTGACCATCATCGACATCATTAAGGGGCACCATATCGTCGATGTGTGGTCCAACGACATCGCTCAAAACAACATGCGTAACGCCATCGATGACTATTTCTTCGACGTCCTCCGGGACCAGAAGCATATCAGCTTGACGGTCAAGGTGATGGACGATATCGAGCAAAAGGTAATGGATCTCGCGCGCGCAAGGTTCCCCGGATGAAGATGGAGCGACATTATTTCCATTACGGCGACCACATCATAGATTTCGCTGTGACGCGCCGCAAGCGGGCAACACTCGAGATCGCCGTAGAGCCCGATACTTCCGTGGTCATTACCGCGCCCCTTACTGCGTCGCTCGATGACATCACACAGAAAGTGCGGCGCCGCGCAGCTTGGATTCGTCGCCAACAGCGTTTCTTTGCCCAATTCGCTCCGCGGACGCCCCATCGCTTTTTTGTTGCGGGTGAAACCCACCTCTATCTTGGCCGCCAGTATCGTTTGAAGGTCATTCCGGACGCCAGAAGAACTGTCAAGCTGATCCGTGGATTCATTGTGGTGCTGAGCGACCACCCGGACCAGCCAGAGGTGACCCGACACCTCCTCAACCGCTGGTATCGAGACCGTGCATATATCAAGTTCGCTGAGCGCTTAGAAATCAACTTGGAGCGCTTCCCCAACTCTGAGGCATTTCGCCCTCATGGGCTGATCGTGCGCCAACTTCGTCAAAGATGGGGATCAATGTCACCCTTGCGTGGCTTAGTTCTCAATCGTCGACTAATCGAGGCTCCAGTTGACGCGATCGACTACGTCATTACCCATGAGCTTTGCCATATCGCCGAACCTCGCCATAGCTCTACATTCTACGGTCTCCTGGATCGCATACTGCCTGATTGGCGACGGCGCAAGGAGCGATTGGAAAAGGTGATGGCCTAGCTAGTCCAAGCGGATGTGGAGGTAGCCGATTTATAAGAACGTGTCCAGAAACTAGCGAAAGGAACCATGGAAGGAATATGCGGAGAGACTTGCTGCCGATAGCGTAGGGGCATGTACCCGAGTGATTTGACGGACAAGCAATGGTCCAGGCTATCGCCGCTGCTGAACGAGCCACGAGTTGAGCGTCACGCTGGAGGGCGACCGCGGAAGCATGAGCAGCGCCGGGTGGTGGACGCCTTGTTATATGTGGTGAAGACCGGCTGTCAGTGGCGTCAGTTACCGAGCAATTTTCCTCCCTGGAAAACAGTTCACGAGCATTTTCGCTCTTGGCGCGACAGCGGCGTGTGGGAG
>PLZC01000377.1 GCA_003151985.1 Acidobacteriaceae bacterium | reverse complement strand
ATGATCACCGGCGACTTCCTCGCCATGTCGCTAACCACGGACAGAGTGCGGCCATCGAAGATGCCTAACTCGTGGCAAATTGGAAGGATTACGGGCGCGGGCGTCATCCTGGGTGTCTATTTCCTTGCGTTCTCAACCGCAATACTGGCCTTTGGAAAATTCGAAATGCATTTGGGAATTGAGGCACTCAGAACCCTTACCGTCGTCGGTATTGTGTTTGGAAGCCAGGCCACAACATACGTAATGCGTGGGCGGCAATATCTATTGGGACTGCGCCCTAGCCTGACGCTTTTACTATCTTCTGCGGCCGATGTTCTGATCATCTCAACGCTGGCGGTTTACGGAATCGCCATGGCTCCCTTGGCCTTTTCGGTCGTTGCCTGCGAGTTTGCCGCTGCCATTGCCTTCGGACTAGTTCTCGACGTGGTAAAGGTTCCTGTCTTCGTTCATCTTCGCATCTCGTAGAGCAGTACAAGAACTGCGCGAGGCCACTTCGCGCAGCCACCAGTTTTGAGTAGTTGCAAATGGGGAACACAATGACCTGCTATGGTGTGCCGACTTCAGTTCCCGGAGCGTTCAGCTTGAGTTTCAAGATCTCAATCTCAGCCTTGACGTCCAAGCGCGGAGAGAGAGGGTTGCCAATGCGTCTTTCCCCGGGCAATGTATTTCATCATCTGGAGGATGCAATGAGTCGGTACAAGAAGATCGGCCATTTGGCTTTCTGTCAAGCTAGATTCCCTCCATGCTGGGACGGACTGAGTTATGTGCGAATTGTTTTCTTGAGTTGCTACCTAACAGTATTCAGGGACATTCAAGGAAACGTGAGCAGTCCAGACTACTCTCACAACTGAATTGTCAGGAGGTTTTCAATGTCTGCACGTCAATCTACTTGTTTACGCATGGTGCATATCGCGCTACTGACATGTGCCGGGCTTCTAATCGCGCCGTCCTTTACGGCCAAAGCACAATCTCGGAAGGATTACAGCTCATCCCGAGACAATAGTCTGTACTCAAGCGAAGAAGTAGCTGGCTCCTCTCTGGCGACCGAGCACAAGGATCGGAACAACGGCTATGATCGGGGCGGCTATGTGTCGCATGACTGGTGGAGCATGGACCATCTTACCTTCGAGGGCGGCGGAGGGTTCACAATTCCGACGGGGAGCGCCAGGCAGTACGAGAATAAGGGATGGAGTATCAAAGCCGGAGGTGGCTACAAGCTGAATGATCGCTTCAGCGCCATGCTTGACTATGACTATGTCTCGATGGGCGTACCCACCGCCATTCTGAACCAGGTGAATCCGCAAGGAGGCGGGGCCACGCACCTGTGGTCGCTGACAATCAACCCGATCTTCAACTACAAATCCATTGGCCGATGGGGCGGCTATGTGGTCGGCGGCGGTGGCTTCTACCGCAAAGTTGTGAGTTTTACCCAGCCTTTCAATGATCAGTGCGCCTACTACGACCCCTATTACGGCTGCATCCCAGGTGTGGTAAACCAGACCGTTGCTCATTTCTCAAACAACGCGGGGGGAGTGGACTTCGGAACGGGCTTCACTTACAGGTTTTCTGACTCGGGCCGTGCAAAGCTGTTTTTCGAGGGCCGGTACGTGTGGGTCGACAACCAGCCGAGCGCCAGCAATACCGCGAGCACTGGTGGCTATGCGCCCGCCAACTACCGCACCGAGTACATTCCCATCACGGTCGGCATTCGTTTCTAGACGCTCCACAATATGCAATCAAGTAATGCGGCGGGTATCACCGGGATGCGCCCGCCGCGGGGGGAGAGTCAACAGAACCATTCGGGCACCTTTGCAGCTGGCGTAATAAGGGGAAAAACAGGCGGAGCGACAACCGTCGACGAAGGTTGAGCACATGTTCCGTTCATGCGTCCATCCAGAGGTGACGGGGAAAGGATCAGGTCTGAATTCAAGCTCCATTCGGTCACAGTGTACGCAGCGAACCGCGTCTTCGCACTATACTGATGCATTGAGCGAAGACATGTCCTATCCTAGATAACAAAAACTTGGTTAAACAGCACGCAACATTCCACCCGAACCAGAGTCTATAGTGAGTTAGTCTCAGCGAATGCGCTTGGCGTGAATGTCTTCACCATCAAGTCACGAATCTTTAACGGGAAACGGATGTTGAAACGAACAATAAGCCTGTACAGTAGGGAGGTTTTGAGCGATGGCCTTAGCTCTGCTCACCCAAGGGTGCAGAGACCGGCTTGTCCTGAACCGAATGCATTGGCTCGTTCACAATGGCTAGTGCACGAGAACCAGGTACACACACATGCCGATCCCAGCGCCAGCCAACATCAGTCCAAGCGCTACGGCATCTCTCGACACCCGTCCCGGTATCCAGGTACCCGATTTCAACTCGTGAATCAGTTGAAAGTGTCGTAGGACAGAACTGAGGATGACGATCACACCCAAGCCCACCAATGTTACCCCAGACCAAACGGATAGGTCTGTGGCGCGAGCGGGAAGATGTGATTCGCTTGCGCTAAGCTGCCGGAAAAATAGTCCGAAGCGGCTGACCGCAAAACCGATACCGATCAAGCCGATTCCCGTACGAATCCAAGCTAAGAAGGTTCTCTCGGCTGCGAAGTAAACTCTGGGGTCCTGCTCGGCGCCGTTGTCCATTTATGAATTGTAATGAAAGTGCGGGCCGAACTCGATTCTAGTACCGTGACCGCTTGATTGAGTAATTAAGCTTGAGGCGCGCTTGCTTTCTGGTGAACCGCCACCGGATTGTGAGTTTGTCGCGGTTG
>PLZC01000041.1 GCA_003151985.1 Acidobacteriaceae bacterium | reverse complement strand
GCGTGGGCGGCAAGCCGGCGGAGGGATTCAGGAAGGTGCGCCATTCGCGGTCCATGCTGAGCCTGGACAACGCCTACTCCGCCGATGAGTTGCGCGATTGGGACAGGCGCGTGCGCGAGCTGGCGGGGCGGCTTCCGGTGGAGTACACGGCGGAGCTGAAACTGGACGGGCTGAGCGTGGCTTTGCATTATGAGGCCGCGGAAAATGGAGGCGCGCGACTGGCTGCCGGCATCACGCGTGGGGACGGCCAGGTCGGCGAGGAGGTGACCTCGAACATCCGCACCATTCGCAGCGTGCCATTGAGCATCTCGGCGGATCGTCTGAAGAAGGCCGGAGTGCCACAGGCTTTCGAGGTGCGAGGCGAAGTGGTGATGCCGGCGGCTGCGTTCCTGCGCCTGAACGAGGAACGCGAAAAGCAGGGGCTGACACTGGCCGTCAATCCACGCAATGCCGCGGCAGGCACGCTGCGCACGCTCGAGCCCAGCATCGTTGCGCAACGGCGGCTGGATGTTTACGGCTATTTTCTGCTGATCGAGGGTGAGTATTTAGCCGCGGGGCAGGGCGCAACGCTGGATGCGCTGACAGCGCTTGGCTTTCGCGTGAATCCTCATCGCGAGCGCGTGCATTCCGTTGAGGAGATGTTGAAGTTCATTGATGCAGCCGAGGGCAAGCGCGCGACGCTTGGCTACGAGATTGACGGCGTGGTGCTGAAAGTGGATTCTCAAGCCACTCAACAGCGGCTTGGCTATACCGGCCGCGCGCCGCGCTGGGCCATTGCCTACAAGTTCACGGCCAAACAGGCGATCACGCAGTTGCGCGACATCCTTATCAGCGTAGGTCGCAGCGGCAAACTTACGCCCACAGCCGAGTTGACCCCGGTCTTCGTTGGCGGAGTTACCGTGAGCCGCGCAACGCTGCACAATGCGGACTTTATCGAACGCATGGGGCTGTTGATTGGCGACTGGGTGAAAGTGGAACGCGGCGGCGATGTGATTCCCAAAGTGGCCGAGATCGTTGAAGACGCCGAACACCCGCGCGGGACGGTCCACTTCACTTATCCCTCGAGTTGCCCTGAATGCGGCAACAAGGTGGTGCGCGTGGAGGGCGAGGCAGACTACCGGTGCGTGAATGCCGATTGCCCCGCTCTTTTGCGCGAGACGCTGCTGCACTTTGGCCATCGCGAAGTGATGAACATTGAAGGGCTGGGCGAGGCCGTTGTGGGCCAATTGCTGGAAAACGGCTTGGTGCATCACGTGGCCGATCTCTACCGGCTAACCGAAGAGCAGTTGGTGGGGCTAGAACGATTTGCGGAGAAGTCCGCGCGGGCGCTGCTGGGAGAAGTCGAGCGGTCGAAAAAAGCCGGCCTGGCGCGGCTGCTGATGGGGTTGGGCATCCGATTCGTGGGCGAGCGCACCGCGCAACTGCTGGCCGAGGAGTTCGGGACGATTGACGCGCTGATGGCGGCAAGCGCCGAGGAGTTGGAGCGCGTGGAGGAAGTAGGGCCGCGCATTTCAACCGCGATTCTGGAGTTCTTTGCACGGCCGGCGAACCGGGCTCTCGTGAAGAGCCTGAAAGATGCGGGCGTGGACATGACTGCAGAGAAGAAGCAGCGCTCGACGCAGTTGGCAGGGCTGACATTTGTGCTTACGGGGACGTTGCCTAAAATGACCCGTGAAGAGGCAAAAGAGAAGATAGAAGCAGCCGGGGGCAAGACCGCCGGATCGGTGAGCAAGAAGACCAGCTACGTGGTGGCGGGAGAAGAGGCCGGCTCGAAGCTGGACAAGGCGCTAGAGCTGAAAGTCCCAGTGATCGACGAGGCCGGACTGCTGGCGCTGCTGAATGCGGCCCCTAGCTGAAGCGGCGGCGAGGGGCGATGGACGGACGGCGGTCGCTGGAGCGGGACTCGCGCTCACGCTCACGCTTCCAGGCTTCTACACGCCAGTTCCTCGATGAGTAGCTTGGCGACTCTCCGGGTGGCAGCGCATCGAGTTCCTCGGCCTGGCGCCGAGGCGACACGGCGACCAGTTCCGCCACAGGCCTGAGCTGGGACCGATTGGGCGAGTTGGGCACTGGCGAAGCCACCACCCTTGCAGAGGACTCGATCTCCACATATGCCGCGCTCGAGGTCAGGCTGGTATCGATGTCCGCTCTTAGTGTCGCCTCCGCCGCGTCGTCGACGGCAACGGAGGGCATACGCACGGCTAAAGCCTTGGCCATGAACTCGTCCACCAGCTTGTGCAGACAGGTTTGCCCGCAAAGATGCTTCGAACCTGGGCGCAGCCGGTTGCGCGAGCCCCAACCGCTCACGCGCAACTCCCCGCCTTGTTCGTACGCTACAAACCAGTGATTCGTCTGCTTCTTCTCCGATGCGCAGATGTCGCACGATATCGCCTGCCGGATCACCGCATTTCCCCCTGTCCGCACAGTCCTTCCGCGGGCTGGCTGATCCCGGCCTTTCTCACGCCGCTCATTTCCGCGGAGCGAACCTTGAACCCCGCACCGCGGCGATTGAAGAAGGCCTGGAACCGTCCTTGTTCACTTCATCGTGCGTGCGAAGCAATTCGTGAGGGGTGAATGAAAAGAAAATGGGAGGAGCACTTTCCCGGAAGAGGGGGCCAAAAGTGTACTGAAATGGGACTGATGGTCAAACGCGATTAAGAAAGCGGGGGAAGAGCTGTTGGCGGCAGCACCTGTAAAAGGGAAGAGCCTTCCAACAAATTCAGCGCGTCAGCACCCGCGTCGCGGGTGAAGCAAGCTAGCGAGGGCGCGGGCGAAGTCGCGCCCCTTTCAATGCAACAGGTTCAGGGGTGTTGGGACACCAATGCCCGCGGGGCAAAGTATCCTTTGCGCGTTCGCACCAGGTAGCGGCGGTCGTTGCAGTAGAGATAGATGGGACGGAAGGCGCCATCTTCCTTGAAGTCGGCAGGAGTATAGGTCAGCGCGTATTGGCTGCGCAGCTCTTCTTCAATGGCATGGAAGCTGTTCGCCATCTCCTCGACGGAAGGAGGAAAGAAGACCTGGCCACCGGTGGCCTCGGCCATCTGCGTCATCACCTCGTCGCCTTTGCCACGGCTGGGCGTCCAGTTGGTGCTGA
>PLZC01000426.1:13618-25984 GCA_003151985.1 Acidobacteriaceae bacterium | reverse complement strand
GCTGCTCGTCCCAGCGCGTATACATGCGCAGCAGCATGTTGGCCAAGTCCTGGCTCTCGGTGCCGCCGGCGCCGGGGTGGACGGTGACGATGGCGTTGAGGGGGTCGGCCTCGCCGTTGAGCATGGTGCGGGCTTCGAGCGCTTCGTTGAAGGCGGCCAGGGCCTGGATGTCGCGCTCGAGATCGGCGAGCACGTCTTCGCCTTCGCGGGCCAGTTCGACGTAGGCCTCGATGTCTTCGGAGCGGCGCACCAGTTCCTTGTCGTCGGCAACCATCGTTTCCAGGCGCTTTTTCTCCCGCATGAGGGGTTTGGTGGCGTTGGGATCGGACCAGAGTGCCGGATCGGCCAGCTTGGTTTCTATTTCTGCGAGTTCCCTGCGGATGCGAGCAGGGTCAAAGATACTCCCGCAGGTCGCGAACTTGGTCGCGGACGGGAGCGTAAGCGAATTCTAGATCGTTTAATGACATGCTTGGCTCTTAAGACCTGGCTTGGAATTGGATTGTGAGGCTGCGTTTTCCTGACTAACCTAGAATATCACCGTACCGCTTTCATCTGATTCAGAGGCCTTCGACATGCGGGGGCATTCAAATATACCGCTTTGCATATAACGCGTGACGGTATATCCTGATTCCGAGTGATTCAAAGCTTCAAAGACGCTTGGACAAAGGAACTCTATGAGTCCGGCTCCGGTAGGCGCTGGGCAAGTATTCGGGCAACAGCGCAGCGTAAACTCGACCAGATTGATACGTCAATCTCTCTCGACGACCTGCGTACTCCTCCGGGAAATCGACTGGAAGCTTTGAAGGGCGACAGGATCGGCCAACACAGCATACGAATCAACGATCGATACCGCATCTGCTTTGTCTGGAAGGACGATGGAGCGCACGATGTTGAGATCGCCGATTACCACTGAAGGGAGGATGAGAATGACGATCAAAAGACCCGCCGCGGGATGGAAGTTGCAGAGGGTTACGACGCATCCCGGCGAGATGCTGCGCGAGGAGTTTCTTCTCCCTCTCGGCATTACGCAGAACGCGCTGGCGATGAGAATTCGGGTTCCCGCCACACGCATTGGCGACATCGTTCACGGCCGGCGAGCGGTCACGCCAGACACTGCACTGCGCCTGGCGCGCTTCTTCGGCAACAGCCCGGAGTTCTGGCTCAACCTCCAGCAGATGCACGACCTGTCAAAGGCCCGATTTGAGCTAAGCAAGACGATTGAGCGGGACGTTCAGGCCTACGCCGGGGCATGAGAGGGTTAAAACGCCCTGCCTCAATGTTCCGCGTAAAAAGCCAATTCCGGCATGGGATAGTGCTTGCGGTTTCGGGTCCAGAGGGCGGCTTGGTTTTGCACGGCGGAGGCGGCGATGAGAGCGTCGGCGATCTTGAGGTTGTGGCTCTTGCCGTACTGGCGTAGAAACTCACCAGCCAATTGGCCGATCTTCTGGTCAATGTCGACGCAGGAAAGCGGTGCAAAGAATCGGGCGATCTCCCGCATTTCGTTCTCAAATGCGCCCGCGCCTACCTCCGCAAACGTGATCGGCGAAATCAGGATGCGATCATGTGAGTCCGCCAGGCCGCTCCACTGCGCGAGAATTGCCTGATCCCGCCCCCGCAGGACTTCGATGACGATGTCGGAGTCGATGAGGACGCTCACTTGGCTCCGCGCCGCTGCTGCCGGTCGTCGTCGCGCAAATTGCGGACGAAGGATTCCGTATCCTCGATGCCGGCACGGTCTTTCCAGAGCCCTACAAGATGCAGCATGGCGGCGCGGCGGTCCTCATGGGTGCCCAGATACCGCTCGCGGACGGCTACGCGCACGAGCTCGGAGACGGTTGCTCCTTCAAGCAATGCCTTGGCATGGAGCGCCGCCCAGAGTTCGTCGTCGAGATAGAGTTGAGTTCTCCTCACGATGTATAGTATACATCGCCTCGAATCACCGCTCCAAGTTTACTTTCGCGCCCGGGGGGCAGCCAACCACCGGCGCAGAAGCTTTCTTCCGGCCCAGCCGGCGATCCCAAATCCGAAGATGGCACAGAGCCAGCCGAAGACGTCACCGTGGGCGGTGTACCAGGTGACATCGTCGCGGAAGCCGAACTGGGCCGGGAGCGCGTCAACCTGGTGGCGGGGGATGCTCTGGCGGACTCGGCCATAGGGGTCGATTGCGGCTGTGACGCCGTTGTTGGTGTCGCGCAAGATCCAGCGACGGTTCTCGATGGCCCTCATGCGCGCCATGTTCAGATGCTGCCAGGGGGCGCTGGTGTCGCCGTACCAGCCGTCGTCGCTGATATTGACCAGCACCTCGGCGCCAAGCTCGGGAAACTCACGCACCTCGTCTGCAAACACCGCCTCATAGCAGATAAAAACTCCGTAGCGATGGCCGTTGAGGCGGAAGACCTTGCGCTCGGTGCCGCGGGAGAACTCCGACACGCGGCCGGTGAGCTTGTGGGCGAAGACGAGCAGCTTTTGGAAGGGGATGTACTCGCCGAAGGGGACGAGGTGGATTTTGTCGTAGCGGCCTACGCGGGCCCCCTCGGGGCTGACAATCAGGGCCGAGTTGTAGTTATGCCAGCCCTCCTGGGTGGAGTAATCGGTGCCGATATTGCCGACAATCAGGGGCGCCTGCGTGGCTTGGGCGATTGCCGCCAACTCTTGCTTGAAGCGGAGGTCCTCCTCGACAAACGGGGCTGGGGCTTCAGGCCAGGCCACCAGATCGGGGTGCGTGGGATAAGGCGGGCACACAATCTCGCCGTTGGGCGCGCCAGTCTGGGGAATTCCGGCGATGTAGGTCTTGCATTGCTCGCCAGCCAGGCGGGTAAATTCGGCGATATGACGGCCCCATTCCGCCCCACCCCAGGTGTTATCGGCAGTGACGTCGAGGTTGGGCTGGATAAGCACGGCGGTTGCGGTTGCCGGGGGCCGAGGCGGCGAGAGGAAGATGCCCGCCGTGCCACCGAGGGCCAAGACCACGCCCGCCACTGCCCATAGCCGTTTGTTCAAGCACCGGTCCAGCACCAGCCCGCCCGCAATCAGCGCATTCGCAGCGACGAGTACAAAACTGATGCCATAAACGCCCGTCCAGGGCGCCAGTTGATTGACGAGTCCGTTGTCTACCTGGGAGTAGCCGAGTTGATCCCACGGAACGCTGGTGATGCGGGAAGCGGCGAGTTCGAGGCCGGCCCAGAGAATCGGCGCGGCGGCCAGTGCCAGGCGAGTGCTGCCGGTGGCCCGCCTAACCAGCATCACACCCAGCCCGAAAAGGCCAAAGTAGAGCCCCAGCACCAGGCTGTACGCCACGAGCAGCAGGGCCGACACCACCGGCGGCAAATCGCCGTGGAGCAGCATCGTGTCGTAGATCCAGTAGCAGTTGCCCACGTACCACAGGACGCCGCAAACATAAGCCAGCAGAAAAGCGCGCCGCAACTGCCGCGGCTCTTCCGCCCACGCCGGCGATAAAATCGCGCTGAGCAGGGGGACCAACGCGAACCAGGCAAACACGGTGTGCCATACGGGAAGGGGCCCGGCCAGCGGAAAAGGCAATTCGAGCAAGCCCGCGGAAAGACCGGCGGCGGCCCACAACTTCCAGGATTTGTGCAGCATACTGGCCCCAAGTTTATCGCATCGTGCGTCCCCGAGTTTCTGCGCGTCAAAAATGCCGGAGGACACATCCTGAAACACGCTACAATCGAATTCATGCGGCTAGCGCTTTTTGCCATGCGGGTACTCGAAGTCATGTTCTTCGCCGGGCTTGTGGGGTCGGCCGTGGTGGTGCTCATCAGCTTTTACGAAGATGGCAAGGAGCTATTCGGGAAGGATTAGAAACTGCTTGCCGGTTGCGGTTGGACACCGAGTTTGCCCCATTCCGGTATTCTCGTTGACTAACCCTCGATTCAGACATAAACTCACCGCAGGGCACGCGAAGTTTACGTCCCTGGACCCCAGAAAGCCAGCCGGCCTTCCGGCACACCAGCGATGGCATCTACTCGAACGACCGTAGCCCCACTCTCCAATCGCGTCCGGCTCATTGTGGCGTCCTCCGTGATGCTCACATTCATCTCCTTTTGGCGCGCCGCGGCCATTGTTCTGTGCGATTTGGGCTCCTCGGCTTTTTATGCAGGCGGCATTGCGGAACATGCCGTGGGGGCCGCCGCTCCATGGTTCATTCTCGGCATCATGCTGTTCAGCTTCGCGGTGCGCGCGGTGTACGTCGAAAGCTGTTCGATGTTTACGCGCGGCGGTGTTTATCGCGTGGTGAAGGAGGCTTTGGGCGGCACCTTCGCCAAGCTCAGCGTCTCCGCCCTGATGTTCGATTACATCCTTACCGGCCCGATCTCGGGGGTTTCCGCCGGGCAGTATATTACCGGGCTGATGAACGAGATGATGGTGGTGGCCAACAATAGCCACTGGCTGCCCCCGGCGCTGATGGATGCGCGCAACCACCCCTTCCAGTTCAACATGAATCACACTTCGGCGGTGTTTGCCGCGGCGGTGACCATCTACTATTGGTGGCAAAACACTAAGGGGATCGAGGAATCCAGCGGCAAGGCGCTGCGAGTCATGCAGGTTACCACCGTCATGGTGGTGATCCTGCTGATCTGGGGAGTTTTCTCGGTGATGGTTGTGGGCGTGCATCTCCCGCCGCCGCCCACGCCGGCGCATCTCAAGTTCAGCCAGGATGCTATGGGATTCCTGCACGGCAGAGGCTTGCCGCTCCTGGGGCTTTTCGGAATCTTAATGGCCTTCGGCCATTCCGTGCTGGCCATGAGCGGCGAGGAGAGCCTGGCGCAGGTCAACCGCGAGATTCAGCATCCCAAGCTGAAGAATCTGAAGCGCGCGGCCATCGTCATTGCCATCTACAGCCTGATTTTCACGGGCGGCGCCACGCTGCTGGCCTCGATGCTGATCCCGGATTATGAGCGGACCCATATCTACCCGGAAAACCTGATCGCCGGTCTGGCGATGTTCATGGTGGGGCCCCTGTTCTGGCGCATCGCTTTCCGCGTCTTTGTGGTGCTGGTCGGCTTTCTTATTCTCTCCGGGGCCATCAACACCTCCATGATCGGATCGACGGGCGTGCTGATGCGCGTGGCCGAGGACGGGGTGCTGACCGACTGGTTCCGCAAGCCGCACCCCAGGTTCGGCACCAGCCATCGGATTGTGAATCTGGTATTCATCCTCCAGATGTTCACGATCGTCGTGACCAGGGGCAATGTCATCACCCTGGGCGAGGCCTACGCGTTCGGCGTCATCTGGTCGTTCACTTTCAACAGCCTTGCCATGTTGGTGCTGCGTTGGAAGTTCCACGGGGAGCGCGGCTGGAAAGTTCCCCCGAATATACGCATAGGGAAGACGGAACTTCCCGTAGGCTTGTTCGCGGTTTTTCTCGTGCTCCTCTCCACGGCCATCGTCAACCTGTTCACCAAGTCGGTGGCCACGGTGACGGGCATTGTATTTGCCGCGGCCTTCTTCATCATCTTCACTGTCTCCGAGCGAATGAACCTGCGCAAGCATGCCCTCACCGCAAGGCAGATGAAGGATCAGTTCCAACTGGAAATCCAGGACAGGATAACCAGTGAGTCGGCAGCCATCCGGCCCGGCGGTGTGATGGTAACCATGCGCGACGCCTCCAACCCATTCGCGCTCAAGTGGGCTCTCTCTCATATCAGCACAAACGAGCAGGACGTGGTGGTGCTGAGCGTTCGCATGATGGGCGTCGGCGGTCCGGAGTATCTGACCTCCCAAGACCAGAGTTTCAGCGAGCACGAGCAGATGATCTTTACCAAGGCCATCTCGGTAGCCGAGAGCTTTGGCAAGAAAGT
The DNA here is from genome assembly GCA_003151985.1 of Acidobacteriaceae bacterium. Classification (GTDB taxonomy): domain Bacteria; phylum Acidobacteriota; class Terriglobia; order Terriglobales; family Acidobacteriaceae; genus Telmatobacter. Next base: position 20,165 of record PLZC01000426.1, on the reverse strand, counting down.
CTCCCTGTTACTGGTTCCCGCGGGAGATGTATTCGCGGCTTTGGTGCAGGGAGCGAATTCGCTCGAAGTAGATTCAGTGGTGTCGGGACTCTCGAGCACGATGAATGCCGAAGCCCAGGCCTTTCATATGGGACAAGCCTGGGAGGCGGTGCCGGAGCCCAAGCGTCAGTTCAACTTTTATGTAATTAGTTCCAACGGCGAGGCGAAGGTTTTTTACATCGGGCCCCACGCCCCCAAGCTCAGCCCCGACGATGTGCAACTGGTGCATCGCTTGTGGGTAAACATGCGCCGCGATCCATCCGTGCAGGACCTTCACCATAGCGACATTATTACTTATGCCCTCACGCGTCTCGCAGGCCAATACGCCCGCGAGAAACAGGAGATACTTCGTGACCTGCGCAACTATCGTGCCGCGGAATCACCAGTTGCCCTGCGACTGGGCGCGCACGATCTTTCTCGCATACCGCCTCCCCCTGTTGCTCCGGAGCAGCCGCCGCGCAGCTTAAAGCCCATTCCTTAACTTTGGAACAAGACTTATCCATGCGTTCGCCGACCGATTTGTCCGGTGAGAAGATCGGGGAGTTAGGCGAGCTTTTGAAGAAGGATTTTCCAGCCTGGGCAACCGCACCCACTTTTTGTTTGTAAAAGAGTCTACAGGTGAGTATTGTGTCTCACAGGACATTTGGCCGACCTGCATGTTGACCTGTAGTTAGGCGCACCGTTACCGGGGCCACTTATGAGCACTAACAGGAGGAACCGTGGGAGTTTCCGAAATTCTGGCACAAATCGATACAGAGATTGCGCAATTGCAGGAGGCGCGAGCCTTGTTGGGCGGGGGATCAGGCGCGGGGCGCAGGAAGTCGGTGGCAGCCCCAGCCGCGAAGAAGAGCGCCAAGAAGAAAAGAAATCTCACTCCTGAAGGACGGAAACGGATTGCCGAGGCAGTGAAGCGCCGCTGGGCAGAGCAGAAGAAAGCAGCTGCCAAGTAAGTGGCAGCTCACGAAGGTTATGGGCTGGCTTGAAAGCCGGCCCACGCTGCAGCCAAACCTGTTCAGCCCCTGAGGGAATCCGATTTCCCAGTGAGCTCATATTCAGAGGTTTCGGAAACCGTCTCCCCTGGCGACCACTTCACAATTTCAACGCCGGGACCAATCAGTTTAGCCAACTCATCAGGCGTGCCTTGCAGCGGCGGGAATGTTCCAAAGTGCAGGGGAAGAACTTTCTTTGACCCCAGCAAGCGCACAGCAAGTGCAGCTTCCTTCGGTCCCATCGTGAAGTGTCCCCCGATCGGAAGCATGGCTACCTCGGGTTCATATAACTCGCGAATGAGTTTCATGTCGCCGAAGACAGCGGTATCTCCGGAATGATAGAGGACCGGACCTTCCGCGACCGCCAACACAAACCCCGCCGCGACCCCCACATAATGAGTGCCCACTTCGTCCTGGGCCCCGGATGAGTGTTTGGCATCGACCATGGTTACGGCCACTTCTTCCAGTTGCACGGTGCCGCCCAGGTTCATCCCGATAGTCTTTGCCACTCCTTTGCCTTCGACATAGGCGGCAAGCTCATAAATTGCCACTACAGTTGAGCCGTGCTTTCGAGCTACCGGGACTGCATCCGAGATATGGTCACCATGACCGTGTGTCAGCAAAATGTAGTGAATAGTTTCGGGCAAAACAAAGTCCCTGGGATACTTTGGATTCTGTGCGATGAACGGGTCGATAAGAATATTGGTTCCCCTGGCGGTCTGGATCAGCACGGTCGCATGTCCAAGCCAGGTTATGCGCGTTCCTTTAAGCAAACTCATGGTTATCCCCCTGTCAAGGTGTTTGATGTTCCCGGCGAATCAAATGTAACCGGGCATCCGGTCGGGCTGCGTAAAACTGCGGCGCGGGGTATCCGCTCCTGTAGCCAGGGAAATGCCTTATCGCGTGATGATGACTTCGGAGAGGCTGTCCTTGGCAAGGAACTGCGTGTGACCCGACCACGCCGCAAACAGCCGCTCGATGCTGCGGTTGGTAAATGCCCGCTGAATGGGAAACGGCTGCGACAACTGCATGTCGATATCGTCGCTTTCGGTTAGGTGGAACCTGTAATTCCTCGTTTCGTCCCCTTGGGTTCGGGTGTGGAAGAACGCCAGCACCTGCCCGCCGGGATTCATGGCTGCGCACAAATGATCGACCACCGGCGCCACCAGGGGTTCGGGCAAATAGTCCAACGCCGTCCACAGCAGCACTACGTCGAAGGTACGCCCGGAGAAGCGGAGCGCCTGCTCGACAAATCCCTGGCTGTCCCAAACAGGTTGGCCATCTTCGTCCTGGCCGGTCTGCCAGTTGCCGGTGCAGGCATCCTGAACCAGGTCGGCCATAAAGAGGCTGTGACCCAGGTTAGTGAGGTAGTTGATGTTTGCCGGCGATGTGTGCCCCACGTCGATTACGCGCAGTCCCGGCTCGGCCTGGAGCCGCTTGCGCATGGCCGCCCAGCCCCCGGAATGACGCGGTACCCTGGGGCCGGTGGAGAGCGCAACGACCGCAGGCGGCCCGCTGTCGCGCTTCTTAAACCAACGACTTAGCAACCTGGATTCCCCTTGTGGCCGGACAAATAAATTTCTTCAAGATCAGCATCTTGTCCAATCAGAAAGCTACACCTGCCGGCGGAACCTTGGAGCCATCGGGAGCTTTGGAGACGGCTTGCGTCAAGTCCACCTTGCCGCGGAAAAGCGCATTGTCTTCTATCGCCAGGCGGAGCGCGCGAATATCTCCTTCAACCACTGAGCCGGCGCGCAACTCCACGCGGCCGGTAGCCATTACATTACCGCGCACCTGGCCAAGAATCAGCACATCCTTGGCGGTCAGGTCGGCGGCAACATTTGCATTGGATCCAATAGTCAACCGGCTCTCAGAGAGGCTTACGGTTCCCTCCACGCGCCCATCCACGATCAAATCTTCGCTGCCCTTGACTTCACCGCGAATCACAATTGTTTTGCCGATGCGCGCGGGAGAATTCTCGATTGCCATGATTTCGTTCCTTCCGTAGAGCGCTGAAGGCCCTGCCCGAACTATACGCAACCGGGCCGCACTGCTTCAATCTGCTTGGCCTGAAGATAGGCGCAATGCGTACACCGCCGAAGCTTCAGCAACTTTGCGCGGGGGTTCGACGCCGACTAAAATGAATGTGTGCGCAGCCCTTTGACGCTCCTCCTCGTGCCGCTCTGGTTTGCCATTGCGGCCCAGGCGCAGACAGTTCCAGTGACGGCCTCCATACCGCCGCAGTCGCTGGTGGACCGGGCCTTGGGGGCCGAATTGCAGGCCGCCCGCGACCGCACCCACCCCATGCGCTACCGGTTGCATAAGTCAAGCCCTCGCTTGACATCGACCAAGGAAATCGTTGAAACAAGAGACGGCGCCGTGGCTCGGCTCGTGGCAATTTTTGACAAGCCGCTGGGGTCAGCGGATGAACAAAAAGAACAGGCCCGGCTGGATGGATTGCTCAGCGAGCCCGGCCGCCAGCGGCATAGGAAACAGAACCAGGATGACGATACCGGGCGCGCCCTCAAGGTCTTGCAGGCTTTGCCCAGAGCATTCCTTTACCAGCCCGCCGGGGCTCTCACCGGCCCGACCGGAACGGTAGAGAAATTTACTTTCAAGCCGAATCCGGCATTTATCTCTCCAGATCTCGAGACGCAAGCGCTGACCACCATGGCTGGAGAACTCTGGATCGACGCCGCACAGGAGCGTGTAGTGCGTCTGGAGGGTCATTTGGAGCGCGATGTGGATTTTGGCTGGGGGGTCCTGGGCCGGTTGAATAAAGGCGGATGGATCGTGATAGAGCAGGCCGACTTTGCCGACCACCAGTGGAGGATTGTGCGCTTTCAGATGGTGATGAGCGGCCGGGTGCTGTTCAAGAACAAGACCTTCGACACCGTGGAAGTTGAGTCGGAGTTTGCACCGGTGCCTGTGGGGCTGAACTATCGGCAGGCCATTCAAATGCTGCGCGCCGGTTTTGGAGGCAGTTCCCAGAGCAGCCGTTAAAGATGCTCAAAGAGCATCCGCATGGGCTAAACAGGCTGCGGAAAAAGGCTTGATTCCAGAGGGATTGGTCTAAATGGGATCCAGCAGGGGCTAAAGCCCATTGATTTTATTGGCCTTATCGGCACGACTGAAGTCGTGCGCTGTTACAAATCCTGGGCCAATGGTGTATTTCCGCAGTCTATAAGCTCCGCAAATGTGAAAAGCGGCCCACCCCGCCAGGGTTGGGCCGCTTTTCACATTTGAAACCAGCCTTACTTGACCTTGACCAAAATGATGACCAGGGTGAAAAGGGTGAGAGACTCGATGAGGGCCAGGCCGAGTACCAGGAAGATCATGAGGCCGCCGCGAGCGCCGGGGTTGCGGGCCAATGCTTCGCAAGCTGAAGCGGTTGCCTTGCCCTGGCCCAGACCGCAAAGACCAGCGGCCAGCGCCATACCGATACCGGCGCCGATCGGCACCAGGCTGATGGCAGCCGAGCCGCCATCCGCAAAGGCCGGAACGGCGAAGCACAATACCGCCAGGGCCATGAATACAAATTGAAGATTCCGCATAGTTCTCCTGCTTCGCTGGATTTGACCGCCAGTGGGTGGTTGAGGCTCACCGTGCTGGCCCCCTCACACTTGCGGTCGACCGTTTGCCCGGAGCGGAAGCGCTCTCCGGCGGGATCTTTTTGAGCTTCCAGCCTCTAGCTTCTAGCCTTTCACTGCGAGAGCCAAAATCCGTCGGTTCCCGAACAGAGAGGCTAGGAGCTGGAAGCTAGCGGCTAGAGGCTGCTCTCTAGTGCTCGTGCGTAACCGCCAGCGACAGATAGATCATCGACAGCAGCATGAAGACGAAAGCCTGAATGAGCGACACAAAAACGTGCAGGCCCAGGAAAATGGCCGGAATGCCTATAGGAACCAGTGAAAAGAAGCCCAGCGTCACCATGTCGCTGGCAAACATATTGGCGTAAAGACGGATGGTGAGAGACATGATGCGCGCCAGGTGGGAGACGAGCTCAATGGGCAGAAGCAGCCAGGCCATCCACCACAGAGGCCCGCAAAAGTGCTTCGCATAGCCGATCACGCCCTGCGCCCTGACACCCTGGTAGTTGTAGTAGAGGAATGTTGGCAACGCAAGCCCCAGCGGCACCCAGGGTGAGGTAGTTGGAGCCGCGATACCGGGAATGAGCCCGAGCAGATTGTTGAGCAGAACAAAGAGGAAGATGCAGGTGACGAAGGCCTGAAAGCGCTGGTAGCCGTGGCCGATGATTTGCTCTGCCAGGCCGCCGATACCTTCGTAAATCATCTCCGAAATTTGCTGGGCCGGATTGGGCTTTTCGACCGAAAGGGTCATGCGCACGAGGACGAAAAAGGCAATCAGCCCGCCGACCACAAGCAGTTCCAATCCGAGCGCCTGGTTGACCTTGACAGCCCTCTCGGTTGCCTCGGCCGGGAGCAGACCAATCGATTGGAAGGCTTTGGCCTCGATTCCCATGAAGAGGGCGTTCAGCAAACGCACAAGTGCAAAAGATTCCGGCATGAAAACTTGAGTCTTTCTGCCTCCGGGGCATATTCGCAGCGCAAGGCGCCAGCTTTTGTCAGTCGCGGAGCAAGCGAACTACTTCAAAGCCAATGGCCAACGCTGCCAAACCCAGGCCGCAAAGTAGCGCAACTGCCGACCCCTGGAAACACTTCAGGCTACCATAAATCACCCCTGCATAAAGTGTGAGCCTGAGCACAAAGAACAGAACCACCGCGAAGGCGCTTGTGGGGGTCTTCTGGTTGTTGAGCCGGGCGTTGATTACCCTGACCAGCCGCTGCCACTCGAAGATGCTGGCCACCGAAATCAGCACGCCGGTCATCATCATTGCAGCATTTCGCCAGTTGGAGGCGATCAGCAGCACGAGTGCGGCAGCCAGGCCTAGAATCAGCGAGTTACGCATCGCCCGCTTGAACAGGGCATCCAGATCTTCGACGGAAAGGTCAACGATTGAGGGGGTTTCCTGGTTCATCGCCTGGTCCTGGCCCTCCTTGTCCGTTCCCATTTCCGGGCAAATTCCCAGGGCGGGATTTCTTCTCTGCGGCCATCACCGTTCGAATTACGTAGACCAGGCCGGAGATGCCTCCAAAGACCACTCCCAAAATCGCAATCCATGACTGGTGAAGCCGGCTGTCTGCCCAGGCTCCCGCCAACCAGCCGATTAAAACGGCCGCGGGGAGCGTCAGTGCAATCTGCATCAGCTTCTCGGCCTCAATCAGGCCGCCCAGCGCCATGCCGGCCTTGCCTCGCGGTTTGTCCTCAGGTATGGGTCGATTGAAGGCCATCGTTGTTCCCTCCCAAGCATACAGTGCCATTGAGCCAGCAGGTATACTTCCCTTTTGGGCTNNAGCTGGGACAGGCTGCGTATCCCAACCAGTTCCCGGCCTCGCATACCGTTCCGGAGGTTCGCGCCCGGTGGGGCGAGACGGCCGCCGAAGAGTTCGAAGCGCCTCGGGTGACCGTGGCTGTCGCCGGGCGCATCATGGCCATTCGCG
>PLZC01000426.1:13408-13549 GCA_003151985.1 Acidobacteriaceae bacterium | reverse complement strand
CCGCTACCGCCAGCGCTACGTGGACTTGTTTACGAATCTCGCCAGCCGCGAGGTTTTTGTAAAGCGATCCAAGGTGCTGAATGCGCTGCGCCGCTTTTTTGACGGGCGGGGCTACATGGAAGTGGAAACGCCGATGATGCA
>PLZC01000426.1:0-13377 GCA_003151985.1 Acidobacteriaceae bacterium | reverse complement strand
ATGCTGGAGTTCTACCAGGCCTACGCCAACTATCACGACCTGATGCAGTTGACCGAGGAGATGATCGAGTTTGTGGCCCGGGAGGTGAATGGGATCACGATCACGGAATTCAATGGCGTGAAGATCGACCTGGCGAAGTGGCGGCGGCTGACCATGCGCGAGGCCATCCGCGAATTCTGGCCGGAAGAAGCAGGCGCCAAGCCCGCGATGGCAGCGTTCGACTCCGCCCCGGTGTTGCAGGCCCGGCTCCACGCGGCACTTGGTTCGCTGGAGAAGGCGGTGAGCGAGACGACGCGGCTCAGCCCGGAACGCATCGTAGAGCTAAAGACGATCCATGGCGCGGTGACCGCGGTCTACTACGACTCCATGAAGGGCGCACCGGTGGGCAAGTCCGTCTACAACCTTTTCGAGGCGGTCGTGGAGCCATTCCTTGTTCAGCCCACCATCATTTACGACTACCCTGTGGAAGTTTCGCCGCTCTCCAAGGCCAAGCCGGACGATCCGGCGCTTGTCGAGCGGTTCGAGTTTTTCTGCGGCGGCTTCGAGCTGGGCAANNACGATCCGGTGGAGCAGCACAAGCGATTTGCACAGCAGTTGGCCGAACGCAACCGCGGCGACGATGAGGCTCACCAGATGGACGAGGACTATGTGCGCGCGCTGGCCTATGGGCTGCCGCCAACCGCCGGCGAAGGCCTGGGCGTGGACCGGCTGGTCATGTTGCTCACCGGGTCGAAGTCGATTCGGGATGTGATTCTGTTCCCGCTGATGAGGAAAGAAAAGACAGCTTCTAGCTTCTAGCCTCTAGCTGCTAGCTGAAGGCGGGTGGCGTCAATGTTGATGGCTTTGACGTGGAACCTGTTTGCTTCTCAACTTCAATGGGGCGTTCTGTCACCTAACACTGCCCTGCGGGGAACTACCGGGCTTTTAGCTAGAAGCTAGAAGCTAGAAGCTAGAAGCTAGGAGCTGTACTTGAACATTCTTTTCGTCGGCGACATATTCGGTAGTGCGGGACGCAGGATCGTGCGCGAGCACATCGGCCATATCCGCGACGCCCACGCCGTGGACCTGACCATCATCAATGCCGAGAATGCGGCAGGCGGCTTCGGCGTGACACCGCAGATTGCCGACGATCTGTTCGAGTTGGGCGCGGACGTCCTGACTACCGGCAACCACGTCTGGGACAAGCGCGAACTGGTCGACTACCTGAACTCGGCGCCCGCTGACAGCCATGAACGTCCTCGCCGCGTCCTTCGACCGGCGAATCTCCAGCCCAACCTGCCCGGCTTCGGCGTCTTTGAAGGCACAACCCAGGGCGGTGTCGACTACGCAGTCGTCGATCTGATGGGCCGCGTCTTCATGAACGCAACGAACGATCCATTCCATTGCGCGGGTGCCCTGCTGGCCAGGATCAAGGCGAAGGTCATTGTGGTCGACTTCCACGCTGAGGCCACGAGCGAGAAGGTTGCCATGGGCTGGCACCTGGATGGCCGCGTTACCGCAGTCATCGGCACGCATACCCACATCCCCACCGCTGACGAGCGCATACTGCCGGGCGGAACCGCCTACCAGACCGATGTGGGCATGAGCGGCCCCTACGACAGCGTGATCGGCGTGGAAAAGGAACTGGTGCTGCACAGGTTTTTGACCGGCATGCCCGGCAAGTTCGAGGCTGCCAAAGGAAACCCCAAGATGTGCGCGGCACTGATTAACTGCGATCCGCGCACCGGCCACGCCTTTTCCATCCAGCGCATTATGCTGGGCGAATAGGGCTCTAGCCTAGCTCTAGCCTGAATTCCTCACAGGCGGCGCTACGACCGAAAACTGAGGGTCTCGCGAAAAGGCTCTGAGGGCCGGGAGGCCGGCGCTACGGTTTTGGGCAGGCTGTGAGAAATGCGCGCTAGGGTTTCGTGTTCCCCACCGGATCGGAAGCGGGGGGCAGCGCAGCTTTTACCGTAACCAGCGATGCGGGAACATGCGTGGCTTTGAGCAGTTTTCCCTTGCTGTCGAAGGTCATGGTCCACTGCATGGGCCGGCGCGGCGCGGCTACATCCACAAACCGGATGATGGCTCCCCCCCGGTTCGGAATCTGGAGTACGCCCGACATGGCCGTGGGAAAATCCCCGCCCTTGCCGCTGTCTGCTTGTGCCGCAGCCTGGGGATGTGCGCCGGCCAGCGCCGCATAGCAGAGGCCCGTGGTGAGCCAATCGGGCGGGCCGGCAGGGTGTTCCTCGGCGCGGATGTGGTTGAACGCCGATATGGTGAGAGCGTTGATGGGCGCGGGGGAGAAGAGAGAATAGCCACGCCGCAAAACAGGGATGATGCGCACCCGTCCGTCGCCGCCACGTGGAATCGAGGCCGTGAACAGGCTTACATCTCCCGCGCCGGCGTTGCGCGTGAACTTGAGGAAGACGTGGTTGGGCATCGCGGGACAGACCAACTGCTGGTAGGTCCAAGTGCCTTCGTTGAACTCCAGGCCCTGAAACCCGGCACGCTCGCGGATGGACTGTTCTCCGTCCGCCTCGACGTTGCGGTCCTTCTCCGTCATTTGCTCAGGAGAACGAAATTCAATTGCATAGACGCGCCCAGGAGTTGGAGATTCGCCGTCGGGAGGAAACGGCATGGGGCGCGGCGCTTCCTTTACCTGCTTTACCTTGTATTGGTTTCCCGGATCGCCCTGGCCACGGATGGGGGCGCAAATAAAGGCTGAGGAAGCCAGAGCAAGAACGAGTATGGAGATTCTGAACGGCGCCATCTTGCCCCTAGACTACCACCCGGCCCCAGCGGAAGAGCCCAACTGGAGGGACGAAAAGGGCAGCCGGATGAGGGCTGCCCTTCCATGTCTCAAGAAGTCCCAGGAGCGGGACTGGTTCGCGGCAATTCGGGCCTGAACAGCCCCAATCGATTCAGTTCACCGGCGCGCGGCCTACTTATTCGCGGGGCGATGGCCGGCAGTCGGTTTATGCACAGGGGCGGCAGCCTTCTTCTTTTCCGACTGGATTTCTCCATCGCGGAGCACAATTTGCGCGGTTTGCGCGGCTGTGGCCGTGGCGGGAATCTGCGTATAGGAGTCGTAAGTGCCGACCAACGAGGTTGCGGGCGGAATCTTGAATTCGAGACCGGCGGCCGGAACGTCCTTGTCTGCCAGCGGCTTCTTCATGTTGACGATGAAGTCCGGCTGCTTGGACGCTTTGGCGTCGTCGGTGACAGCGACTTTGATTACTGATGCAGTGGCTTCGATGACGACTCCCGGAACCGGCGTGACCTGGTCCTTCATCACTGCCCAAAGCTTGTCGGCATCTTCCTTGGAGCCCGCAGCCAGAATGAACTCCTTGTCGCCCAAGTTGAGCGCCTTGAGGTCCGGAGTGGTTGTGACCACGTCGTGGGCGATCTCTCCAGGGGTCTTGGCAGCCTTGATTTCGAGGCCGGCCGGGAATACGGTTTCCGCCGACTTGGCCTTCACGTCGTCGATACCATCCATCGCGCCGTGGAACTTCTTGTACCAGTAATTCAGCTTCTTCTCGATGACCGGCTTGTAGGAATCAGGCGCGAAGTTGAGCGCGCGGGCGTAGAACCAGACGGCGTTGACCGGGTCTGGTGGGGTCAACTTGGCATACGCCTCGGCGATCTGAAGAGTGTCAACCAGCCCCGGCCCTTTCTTGGTGTCCTCGGGCGAATACAGCATCAATTCCTGCTTGTACTCTTCAATGCCTTCCTTGATGTCCTTCTTGGAGACGATGTCGTCCATGGCGATGGCGGAATGGAAGATCGGGAATGTCGCGCTAGTCTGCTTTTTCCAGTCGTCATCGGAAGTGGCTGCCGGCTTGGGAGTCCCCAGGCCCTTGCGGGCCAGCACCGCGGCGTCGTCGCAGGTCTGAGCGTCCTGGGTCTTGCCGCATTGGCCCTTTTTGATGACCACCGAGAGGAAAGTGGCCTTCATGTTGCTCGGGTCGGCCTGCAACAGACGGCCGGCAGCAGTGAGGGCCTTGTCGGAGTCGCCGATGGTCTGGTAGGTGTCGATCAACATATCCAGAACGGCCTTTTTTACCACGCTCTGCGGATAGGAGGTCAGGAAGGCCTCAAGGCCTGCCGCTTTGGCCTTGGGATCGCTTTGGGTTGTCGCGCCTTGATAGGCGTTGAATTCGGCCGGATCCTTGATGGTGATCTGATCCGAGTCCTGTGCTCGCAGCGTGGGCGCGGAAACGAGGCTGATGGTCGCCAAGGCCATGACCGACGCAAAGACTAACTTCTTCATTCAGTGCTCCTGGGAACTGCCGAAATAGACTTCAATATTCACACACTCGCCTGCGGAAAGGACAACCGTTTTGTTGGCGGCTGAGTACCGAGGTGACGGGTAAACGATACCACGGTTTCCATTGCGGTGTTGGAAGGATTATAGAAAGCCCTGCCCATTGTGACAAGCGAAGTTGTGCGGGGAAGAAAATAATCCTTTCGGTTAGACGCACCGAATGGCTCTGGCGCTCGCTTCCAGAGGCCGACAGATGGAGAAAACTTGCCGAAGGCTCACCGCATTCGCACCCGGAACCCGCCACCCGGTTATGGCGGCCTCCGGACTGGGTTCCGCGCCCATTCCTATCAAGTTCAACACCGGTTCTGCAATACAGTTTTTTCGAAAACCGGAATTCCTCAATTCAGGCAGGCCTCAAGCGCTACTGCAGCAGCCGCACAAGTTCCACCTGTTCGGCCAGGAAGGCGTCGTGCCCGTGCGCGCTGATCATCTCCCGGTAATCGGCCTGGACGCCGGCCGCACGAATCAGGTTGGCAAAATGGCGCACAGTCTCGGGCGGGAAAAGCCAATCCGAGCTGATGCCGACGAAGCTCAACCGGGCCTGGATCCTGCTGAAGATCTCCGTCGCCGACTTGCGCCCGTGCAGCGGATCCCAGGTGTCCATGGTGCGCAGGATGGCTAGATAGGCGTTGGCGTCGAAGCGCTCGATGAACACATCGCCCTGGTGGTCGAGATACCCCGCGATGTCGAATCGCCCGCCGATCAGGCCGCCGCCATTGTCATCCAGCCCCCAGGGATCCTCTCCGTTGCGATTCGGTTTGCGGCCAAACCGCTCGTCGAACAGTTCCGCGGATTTGTAGCTGAGCATTGCGATCTGCCTGGCCAGCGCCAGTCCCCGGCGCGGAGGCCGTTGCGGCAGGTAGTTCCCGCCCGCCCACTCCGGGTCGTGCTGGATGGCCTGCCTCTGCAGATGGCTCATTGCCAGCCCCATGGCCGACAGCGGGGCCACGCCGATGATGAGCCCCCGTTTCACGCGCTCAGGAAAAAGAATGCTCCAATCCAGGGCCTGCATGCCCCCGATGGAACCCCCGAGAACCAGCCGCAGCCGCCGGATTCCGAGCGAGTCCAAGAGCAGCGCCTGCGCCCGGACATTATCTGCTATCGAAACCAGCGGGAAATTCGGGCCATAGACCTCGCCGGTCTGCGGGTCCACCGACCCCGGCCCCGTAGACCCATAGCACGAGCCGAGCATATTTACGCAAATCACGAAGTCGTTATCAAGCGACAAAACGGCGCCCGGCGCGAAGATCTCAGGCCACCAGGAGCCCACCAGCGCCGAGCCGGAGAGCGCATGGCACACCAGTACGGCGTTGTCGCGGGCGGCATTCAGCCGGCCATACACCGCGTAGTGCAGCGTTACATTGGCCAGCGTCCGGCCAGACTCCAGCAACAGGTGCTCATCGAGCACAAAGTCGCCCTCGTAGGTGGGCGACAGCACTGGAGTTCTAGCCGGCGCTGCGCCGGCCCCGATTCGCGCTTCGGTCATCACACTCATTGTGCAGCAAGGGCCCCGCTTTTGGCTGTGCCGGTGAACTTGTGGCCATTGGCAGCCTCGATAGCCTGGTCCAGGTCGTCCAGAATATCCCGGATATCTTCGATGCCTACCGACAGGCGCACCATTTCCGGCGTTACGCCGGTCGAAGCCTGTTCCTCGACGGAAAGCTGCTGATGGGTGGTCGAGGCCGGGTGAATGACCAGCGACTTGGCATCGCCGATGTTGGCCACGAGCGAGAACAATTCCAGCCCGTCGATGAGCTTCTTCCCCGCTTCATAGCCGCCCTTGATGCCGAAGGTGATCAACGCTCCCCGGCCGGTGGGCAGATACTTGAGGGCGCGCTGGTAATAGGGGCTCGACTCAAGTCCCGGATAGTTGACCCATTCGACACCGGGATGCTTCTCCAGATGCTGGGCAACGGCCAGTGCATTTTGCGAGTGGCGCTCGAGACGCAGGTGCAGCGTCTCGATCCCCTGCAGGAGCAGGAACGCGTTGAACGGCGAAAGCGCCGCGCCTGTGTCGCGCAGCCCCTGCACGCGGGCCTTGAGAATAAACGCCAGCGGCCCGAAAGCCTCAGTGTAGGAAAGGCCGTGATAGGAAGGGTCCGGCGCGGAGAAATCCTTGAAACGCCCTGAAGCCGCCCAGTCGAATTTGCCCGCGTCAACGATCACTCCGCCGATGGTGGTGCCGTGCCCGCCGAGAAATTTGGTTGCCGAGTTGACCACGATGTCCGCGCCCCACTCGATGGGCCGCACCAGCGCCGGCGAAGCCGACGTATTGTCGATAACCAGCGGCAGCTTGTGTTCATGGGCGATGGCGGCGATTCTTTCTATGTCAACGACGTCCAGCTTGGGGTTTCCCAGCGTCTCTGTGTAGACAGCCCGGGTCTTGTCGTTGATGGCCGCGCGCAGTCCGTCGAAGTCGTCCGCGTCCACAAACCGCACTTTGATTCCAAGCCGCGGAAACGTGTAGTGGAAGAGGTTGTAGGTGCCGCCATAGAGCGAGGTGGTGGAGACAATCTCGTCCCCCGAGGACGCCAGGGTGGTCAGCGTCAGGGTCTCGGCTGCCTGCCCTGAAGCCGTGGCCAGCCCCGCCACGCCGCCCTCCAGCGCCGCCACCCGCTTTTCAAAGACGTCGGTCGTGGGGTTCATGATGCGGGTGTAAATGTTGCCGAACTCCTTGAGCGCAAAAAGCCGTCCGGCGTGCCCGGCATCCTGAAATTCGTAGGAGGTGGTCTGGTAAATTGGCACGGCGCGCGCGCCCGTTGCCGGGTCAGGCGATTGACCGGCGTGAACGGCAAGGGTGGCAAACTGCTGCGGCTTCGATTCGGACATGGAAGGCTCCTTCAGATTTTACGGTTTAGGGCTGGGGAAGCGGATACGTTTGTCGTGCCGCCTCCAAGAACAGTAAAGCCCGAATCCTGTCTGGACTCGGGCCGTTTGACTTCGAGATCGGTTGCGTTTAACGCATTCGCCGCTCAAAGGCCAGACGGACGAGTCCGCAGCCCATGCACATACACATGGCCATGACCCCGATTCCGTGTTCCTTTGGGTTCGGCATTGATGGAAGTATCGGCGGAAGGTGGGGGGGATGTCAAATGGCTACGGCAATTTGGAATCAGCTTTTCATGTACGACAATATCTTACTATGTCATAATATCGCTATGAGTGCCTCGCGTGCCCGCAGTTCGAGAGTCTTCACCATCAGCTTCCCTGAGGAGTTGGCAAAGCAGGTGGTTGCCGTTGCCGACGAAGAGAGCCGCAACATCAGCGAACTCTTTCGCGAAGCCTTCCGGACTTATCGTCTTGAGCGAATGCGCAACAGACTCGATGCCATCCGCGCCGAGGCTGCGCAGCGTGTGACGCATAGCTACACGGAGGACGATGTGGAGGCCCTGGTTGACGAGATTCGAAGCGAGAATTTCCGCAAGAAGAAGCAGATCGCTTGATCCTCGTCGTCGATTCCGGCGTCTGGATCTCTGCCTTGCACTTCAAAGGCACTCCGCTTTTGGCAGTCGAGCAAATGTTGGCGCAACACCAGATTGCAGTCTGCGACACCATTCTGCGCGAAATACGCTGGGCGCTAGTTGGGAAATTCGGCTGGACCAACGCAGAAGTGGATGAGGTGTTGGTCTTCTATCTCACCGGAACAACTCAGGTAAAAGTCCGTGGCAATCTTCGCGGCATCTGCCGCGATCCGAAAGACGATATGGTCTTTGAATGCGCGGCGCTGGCAGAAGCAAGCGTGATTGTTTCGGGAGATAAGGACTTGCTGGCGGTAAATACCTATGAAGGAATCCGTGTTATGACACCACGCGAATTCTTGCAGCTGCCGGAATCCCAATAGACTATCTCTCTGCCAACCTCGGGAGCCCTACTCTTCCGCCTTCCAGACAAACGCGCCCGGCTGCGGCAGCCCGATATGCGCCAGCACGCGGCAAACAAACTGGCGGGCCATCTCCGTCGAATCGATTGGCCGGAAATAAAACGCCGGGATCACCGGAAAAATGACCGCGCCCGCCTCCGCCGCCAGCAACATATTCCGCAAGTGAATGCGATTGAAGGGCGTCTCCCGCACGCACAGAACCAGCGGCCGCCGCTCTTTCAGCGTAACGTCGGCGGCGCGGGAGATAAGCGAGCCGGCCATGCCGTTGGCGATAGCGGCCAGCGTGCCCATCGAGCACGGCAACACAATCATCCCGTTCGAGGGATAACTGCCACTGGCAATCGCCGCCCCAACCTCGGCTTCGGAGTGCTGCACGGTCTTCACTGGCTCGGTCCCCAGCAGTTTCTCGAGCAGATAAGTGCGTCCGGCAAGCCCCATCTCCTCGGCGATCACCCGGAGTGAACTCTCCGAAGGCACAAAGTGCACGCGTGCTACCCGTTCGTCTGCCTCCAACGCAAGCAGCAACTCACGGCCAAAGACCGCGCCCGAGGCGCCGGTAATTGCAACTGTAAGATTCAAGCCTTCCATTTGCCGACCTCCCTTTCCTGCCTCGCGAAGCGCGCAGGCAATCCCAGCGCGCCTACTGCGAAATCATTCCGATCGTCCGCAGCCACGTCTCCACCAACTGCGGCCATCCGGTTATCGGAAACTTCGTGCGCCGCAGCCCGAACGCATGCCCGCCCTGGGCGTACAAGTGCATCTCCACGGGAACCCCGGCCTTCTTCAGCGCGATGTAGTAAGCGAGCGAGTCGTATACGGTGTCAACGTGGTCATCCTCAGCCTGAAGCAGAAATGTAGGCGACGTATGGCTGCTGACAGGAACTTCGGGATTCAACGCGAGATTCTTGTCGGCATTCGGCTGATGAGGTACGACAAACTTTTTCCTGCCTTGCCTGGCATCCCATTCCGCCGCGGCAATCGACAGGTGGCCGGGATAGATCGCCACCGCAAAATCCGGGCGGCAGCTTTCTTTGTCGGCGGCATCGACCGCCGGATACAAACGTTTCTCAAAATGCGTGCTGATGGCTGCCGACAGATGCCCGCCTGCGGAAAACCCCAGTACGCCAATCTTGTGCGGATCGATGTGCCACTCCGCTGCGTGAAGGCGCACCAGGCCCATCGTCCTCTGCGCATCTTCCAACGCCATCGGTGATTCCGGATATGGTCCCGATTTCGGATACGGCCCCACATCCGTCACGCGATATTTCAGCAGCACGCACGTGATCCCTTGGGGCGTCAGCCAGTCACAGACCTCCGTGCCTTCAAGATCGATGGCAAGAATCTGATAGCCCCCGCCGGGAAACACAACCACCGCGGCGCCCGTATTCTTTCCCTTGGGGGAATAGACCGTCATTGTAGGCCGTGTCACGTTGCTCACGTCTTTGTCCGGCGACGCAACAGCCTCCGGCCCCGCGACAGGCTGGGGATCGGGCGCCGCCCCCAGCCATATTGGGATCTGCGTATGCCCCGGCGATGGCTGCCACACAGGCTTCTGCGCGCTCAGACCGCCAATCGCAAACACAACACAGAGAGCAAAAATCACGGGCTTCATCGCCATCCTCAGCTTCCATTGTCATCCAGGAAAGAAGCCCACTTCAAAGGACTGATTGCCTTTCGCGGAACTCGAGAGCGCTTCAACTTGAAGCGTATCTTCGTCAGGCCATGCAATTCCTCGTCGTCTTCGACAAATGGAATCAGAGGCGCGGCCACACGCTCCAGTGCGGCCCGCTGTGCGTGAAACCGCTCGCCGTCTTCCGGTCGAAACTGCGACCAGGCGATGGAATGGCAGAAACCCGCCGCGCCAAATCGACTGGAGCGCAGCATATCTTCGACAAAGACCCGAATCGGCCCCGAGAAGACATTTAAAGCGTCGTGCAGCGCAACTACGCCATAAGGGCTGACGTGCGAAATGAACCCGTCGAAATCCGTCTTTGCGCCCTCGTATGTGTGATCGCCGTCGATCCACAAGAATCGGATGGGCTGGTTCCAAACGGTCGCCACGTCTTTCGAATAAGCGCGATGCGGCTCCACCTGGTCGGTCACTCCCGCTGTCTCGATGTTTCTAAGAAAATCCTTATACGACGATGCGGCCGGATCGGCTTTGTGATCGAGCAATTCAGGCGAGTTATGCGGATCGATGGCCACAATGGATCCCAGGCCGTAATGCGCCGCCACCTTGGCCAGCATCACGGTGGACTTGCCTTTGAAGCTCCCGATTTCAACAATCGCCCCGATGGCAGGCACGCAGGCCGCGATGGTTCCCAGCAGGCGCGCTTCGTCTTCCACCAGGTATCCCGGAACCTTGCGTGCCGCCGCCCAGGCGGCATCGAGCACAGCGTCAAGATCGCGGGGAACTTCAATGCCGGCCAAATGCTTCCTCCTCAAGTTCAGGGGAAAGTATACGATACGGCCCAGTTTGCATGCGCGTCAGAACGGACGGACGCTGGCCAATACGGACCTCGCTTCCAGACTTTTGTTTAATCCGCACGTTATCATTGTCGCGGGGCGCCAACCGCGCCGATAAGAAAGATGGCAGGACAGACCGTAGGCTTCGCAAAGAGGGCTTGAACCGAGTTCGAGCGGCTGAGAATTCTGCGGCGCTGGAGGAAGATCGATGAAAGACAAGGGAAAGAACGGAAGACGGCTGGTTGATCCAAAGGCTTCGAGTGGCTTGTACAGGAGCGATGTCGAGACGAACCCAACGCCGGTCGAGGCCAAAACGATGCGCCTGGGCAAGGACTGCGACTACGAACGCGAATTGCGACGCTTGCAAATCGAACTGGTGAAGCTGCAAGAGTGGGTTCGCCAGGAAAAACTGCGCGTCGTCGTTTTGTTTGAAGGCCGTGATGCGGCCGGCAAGGGCGGCGCCATCAAGCGCATCACAGAGTCGCTGAACCCCCGCGTTTGCCGCGTGGTGGCGCTCAGCACGCCCACAGAGCGCGAGCAGTCGCAATGGTACTTCCAGAGATACGTCCCCTTCCTGCCCGCGGCGGGTGAAATGGTTCTCTTCGACCGCAGTTGGTACAACCGGGCCGGCGTGGAGCGCGTCATGGGCTTCTGCACCGAGGCGCAGTTTGTTGAGTTCATGCAGAGCTGCCCGGAGTTCGAGCGCATGTTGGTTCGCTCCGGAATTCGCCTCATCAAGTATTGGTTCTCCGTCAGCGACGAGGAGCAGGAGCGGCGNNGCGCCAAGGACGAGATGTTCGCCGTAACCGACCTGAAGCAAACCCCATGGTATGTGGTGAATGCCGAAGACAAAAAGAGCGCCCGGCTCAACGTGATCCAGCACTTGCTGTCGCTGTTTTCTTATCGCGATTTGACTCCACAGCCGCTGGCCCTGCCCCCGCTGGACAAGACCAAGTATGTGCGCCCTCCAATCCAGGAACAAAACTTCATCCCTGAGGTATATCGGTAGTGCGCCCTCCCGGCTTGCTGGCTAGAGCCGTCTCGTCATAATCTTGGGAGCAGCCCCTTCATGAGGCCAATCGATTGACTCAGCCGCAAACTGCTTCTCCTCGCAACCGCGGTCCCGCACTTCTGCTGCGCGGGCTGCGCAAGGTCTTTGCGGATGTGGTGGCCGTGGAAGGCCTCGACCTCGAAGTGGCTCGCGGCGAGTGCTTCGGTCTCCTCGGTCCCAATGGCGCGGGCAAAACGACCACCATCGAAATTTGCGAAGGCCTGACAGTTCCCGATGCCGGAGAAGTTCATCTGCTGGGCCTTGACTGGCTAACCGCGGCGAAAGAACTGCGGCAGCGCATCGGCATCCAGTTGCAGGAGACGCAGTTTCCCGCCAAACTCACTGTCG
Organism: Acidobacteriaceae bacterium; assembly: GCA_003151985.1. Lineage (GTDB taxonomy): Bacteria > Acidobacteriota > Terriglobia > Terriglobales > Acidobacteriaceae > Telmatobacter. The sequence goes on along the minus strand of PLZC01000426.1, from coordinate 1,326 downwards.
AGGAAACGCTCCGCCTTTTTCGCAGCTTCTTTCGCCACGGCATTTCGGTTGACGAGTCGATCCGCACCGCGCAGCTCGAAGAGAAACGACGCGCGCGGGTGGGCGGCTTGTCAGGTGGCCAAAAGCAGCGGCTGGCCATGGCCTGCGCCCTGCTTGGCGATCCGGAGCTTCTCTTTCTTGACGAGCCCACTACCGGCCTCGACCCCCAGGCACGTCGCCACCTGTGGGACCTGGTGGACCAGCTCAAGCAGGCAGGCAGAACCATCATCCTCACTACTCACTACATGGAAGAGGCGGAGCGCCTTTGCGACCGGGTCGCCATCATGGATCACGGCCGGATCATTGCGCTCGGCACTCCGCCGCAACTCATCGCCTCGGTAGGCGGCGAGCACATTGTCGAGTTTGCCGTCACTGGTCCCGGGTCCGCCCTGTCTGACCCTGCGAACAATGCGAACAACGAGATTGACAAGGCCCTGATGATGGCGATTCCCGGCATCCGGTCGCACCGCGTCGATGCCGGGTTGCATCAGTTTTCGGTAAGCGAACTGCATACCGCCGTGCCGCGCATCTTTGCCGCACTCAGCGCGCAGGGACTGCACCTGAGCGAATTTCGCACACACTCCGCAACGCTCGAAGACGTGTTTGTGGGGCTTACCGGGAGGAACCTGCGCGATGAGTAAGCTGAGCGAAAGCTCCCTCTATCAACTCACCATGGTGCGGTTTCTGCTCATTCTGCGCGAGCCGGAGGCCATCTTCTGGATCTTCATCTTCCCCATCCTGCTGGCCATGGGGCTGGGCATCGCCTTTCGCAATCGGCCAGCGGATGTGTTGCAAGTGGCCGCCACCACGCCGCGACTCACCCAGGCCCTGGCCGCGGACAAAGGCCTGACGGCCGCCACGATGGACGAAGCCGACGGATCGCATGCGCTGGCCACGGGAAATATCCTGCTGCTTGCCCTCGAAACACCGCAGGGCGTGGCCTACAAGTTTGACGACACCAATCCCGACGCGCGCACTGCGCGGCTGCTGGCCGACCGGGCAATTCAATCCGCGGCTGGGCAGCCACAGACGATTCAAGCCGAGAACCGCCTGGTGCATGAAACCGGCGCCCGCTACATCGACTTTGTGGTGCCCGGGTTGCTCGGGATGAACCTGATGGGCTCGGCGATGTGGGGGCTGGGTTTCGCAATTGTCGAGGCCCGGCAAAAGAATCTGCTCAAGCGGCTGGTGGCATCGCCCATGCCGCGCTGGCAATACCTGGCATCGTTTCTGCTCTCGCGCCTCGCCATGTTGGTAATCGAACTAGTGTCGTGACCGCATATAAAG
>PLZC01000467.1 GCA_003151985.1 Acidobacteriaceae bacterium | reverse complement strand
TCCCCGGCTGGACAACAAAGCCTTCGTCCCTACAGTCGTGCCTGAGCAGATCGATGTTCATCCTTTGTCATTCACCCAGCGCGAGTTCCCCCGCCATCGTCACCACCCGTCCCGCCCGCACAATCCCATACTTCAAATCCAGAAATTCCTGTAACTCCTCCGGCAAAAGCGCCGCCATTTCCTGCCATGTAATCACCTTGCACCTTGTCCGCATATCCGCCGACTTTACCGCGGCCATCACCTCATACCACGCCTCCCGCAGATCCGGCCGCCGCTCATCGTGGATCACACAAAAGCTGCACCCTTCCGCATACGCCGCCAGCACATTTCGAATCAACTGGTAGCTCGCGTATCCAGCCTCGACGGGCTCCAACTCCCTTGCCCGTTCCACAATCTCCGCCTGGAAGGCCTCCGCAGCGGCCCCGTTATCCTCGGCCGCAGGCTCCCATTCCTGCGTGAACTCCTCCGCAAACTCAATCGCCGTTCGCCGCCGCGCCGTCCGCAACTCCACTCTCGGCAGCAGGTCACGGTCAAACACCGCATCGAAATCCCGGTACCCTTCCACCACCTTCGCCGCCCGCGTCTGAAAATCCCCTTCTGTCAGCTTGGCCTCGACCAGCAGTCCGCCCCACCGCATATCCACTTCCGTCCGGTCGAATCGCCCATTGGCGAGCGGCACCCGCGCCTTCCACCCAAACACAGGCTTTGCATCTTCATCCACTCCAAGCGCTCGCCGCACCTGGGACGCCTCTGCCACTCCCGGCGCGCAAAACACATTCATCAGCAGCGCATCGGAGCTCATCGACGAATCCAGTTCCCTCCACCGCCGGCCAAGTTCCGCCCTCGGCAAGCTCCGCCCCTGCGCATGAATCTTGTCGAATCGCCGCATCCACTCCGGCTGCGAAGCAATCGCAGAATATGCCGCGTGGAAAAAGTTCCCGTGATGTCCTTCATCAGGCGCATAAACAATCACCGGCGGGTTGCCGTAGCTCTCCACATACACCCGTCCCCGCGCATACACCCGGTTGCGAGCCCCCAGTTCCTGCCTGAGTTGACTCGCAAACCAACCAGCCTCATTTGCCATTCCCAGTCACCACGCCTACACCAGCCAACAATTTGGTACCCGTTTATAATGAAGTGTCGATCACTCTGTTTGCACGATTTTATAAACGCGTGCATACTAATAATATGAGAACCAATGTCAATATTGCCGATGATGTCCGTCAGTTCGCAACGCTCTACGCCAATGCGAAGGGGCTCACTTTGGGCGCTGCGATTACGGAATTGATTCGTAAAGCTCAACGGACCGAAACCGCTGAGACCAAGACACCGCAATTTGAGCGCTCCTTCGCCGGCTTCCCTGTCTTCCCAAAACTGGGCCGCACAATTACTACGGAGATGGTGAAGAAGGCAGAGGAAGAAGACCTTGACTGATGTTAGCTATTTGCCAGATGTGAACGTCCTGCTTGCGTTGTCCGACAGGGAGCACGTCGGCTACGAGCTTGCCTCGAAATGGTTCAATGGGATCGGAGATGCGCGATTCATCCTTTGCCCGATTACCGAGGCGGGCTTTATCCGCATCGCATCCATGCCTCAACTCGGCAAACGGGAACTGAAAGATGCTATCGCGCTCTCGCGGGAAATGACCCGCCTCCCCGGCTATTGCTATTGGCCTATTACCGACACCTGGTTGAGCCTCGTTCAGCCGTTTGCCTCGCGCTTGCATGGCTACAAGCAGGTAACGGACGCTTACCTGCTGGGGTTGGCGATCAAAGGAAACGCCGTGCTAGTCACGCTCGATCATCATATCGAAGCAGTAGCGGATGTGCAGTTCAGCCGCAATTTGCTGACGCTCAGATGAACTTGAGGCATCTTTTGCCAGCGGGGCTCTCCGATCCTGGACGCCGAAGCGCTTGAATGGAGAGCGTGCAAAGTTCTCTTGCTTACATGACGTCGCATGGATTCACCATGAGAAAATCAACCCCGTGAGTCCTCGCATAAAGCATCTCAGTTCTGACTATCTTCTCCTCTTCTTTCTCCTCGCCATTTTGTCAAATCCCCTCTTTGCCTCAAACACCAAGGACTCCGAGCGCGCCGGCTCCATCCTCTTTCGCGATAAAGGCTGCACCCACTGCCACGGCGACGATGGCAGAGGCACCAAAAAGGGTCCCGACTTGTCCGCCCTGCGCAAGGACAAGCTCTGGACCCCCGAAAAAATCACCAATCAGATTCTCAATGGCGGCCAGAAGATGCCTTCCTTCAGCGACACGGTTACCGACGCAGAGGTCGCGCAGCTTGTGGCTTTCCTGCGAGCCAAACACAAGCCCGTCCCGCCTCCGGCTCCGCCCGGCTCGGCCGCTCCCAGTCAACCGACTAACCCTCGATAGCCGCCGAAATCCCCGCCCTCACGACTTCCGGCAGTGGAGGCATGGCGCCGGACTGCGAGGCCACCCAACCGCCCCACCGATTCCCGGCCTCGTTCAAAGTGGCCAGGTCCGCGCCGCGCAGCAGGTAATGGATCATGGCCGCCGTAAACGCGTCGCCCGCGCCAATAGTATCGGCAACCTTGATCGGTATGCCCGGGTGCTCATGCCATTCGTCACGCGCCACTAGCAGGCTGCCGCAGCCGCCGCGAGTCACTGCCACCAGTTGCAGCGTGGGGAACTCTTCCAGCAACCGCTCCGCACCCAATCGCAAACGGTCGCTCCTGTGCCCCTCGTCAAGCGGCAACCCCAAAAGTCCCAGCACCAGCGGCACCTCGTCGTCGTTCATCTTCATCACTGTCGCCAATTCCAGCGACTCCTGGATCACTTCGCTGGAGTAGAACGGCGCGCGCAGGTTCACATCGAAGACGCGAATGCAAGCGGCTGAGGCCTGTGCCGCCAATGTTTGAATCGTCTGCCGCGACTCATGGCAGCGCTGCGCCAGCGAGCCAAAGCAGATTGCATCCGCCCTTTCGGCCAGCCTCACCCAATCGTCGGTAAGCTCCGCAAAATCCCAGGCCGACGGCTCATGAATCGTAAACCGCGGTTGGCCGCCTTCCAATGCCACGGTTACACGGCCAGTCTCGTGCGCCGGGTCCACTTGCAGAAAACTCGTATCTGCCGGCAGAGGGTCAAGTTGACGTATCGCCTCCCGGCCCAGATCGTCCCGCCCAATGCGGCTCAGAATGGCCACATGGTTGCCCAACCTCCCCGACATAACGGCAAAATTCGCCGGCGCGCCCCCCAACCGCGCTCCTTCCGGCAAAATATCCCACAACAGTTCCCCGATTCCCAAAATCAAATGCTGTTCCTTCAATGTCGTGCTCCAGTGTGTGCCATTTGGGTGCCCAGCCCACCCCCGCATTAGCTTTCTCCCTGCAACCCCGCCTCGTCAAATCCTTTCACGCGAGGTGTCCTCCGAAACTCCAACCCACCGATAAATCGAGCAGTCTTCATAATTCGCGGAAGCATACTCACCATCCGGCTGGTTCGCCAAAATCCTATGGTCGGCAATTGCATCTGACCTTGACCGCATCACCTGGCCCGCAAATAGCCGCGAGAAGCCCGGCCGACGCTTCAACACAGACTCCTGCTCATCGTTTGCATACAAAATGTCCAGTTGCCCCGGGCGCCCGCTGAAGCTCTCCGTCATCACGGCCAACAGCTTCCGCATCACAGGCGCACCGAATGGATTGAACAAAAAGGCAACGCAAGGACCAGGTGGAAACCTGAGCTCCACCGCATCGCGGCACAGGATGCGTACCGGCGCCCGCGCTCGCCCCAGCGCGCGCCATCGCACAACGTTCTTGCGGGCAATGCGCGCCAGGGCCGGGTTCAATTCCACGCCAACCACCTCGCGGAAAGGCAACTCAGCCGCCAGCAAAACTGCCCGGCCCATTCCGGCGCCGAAGTCGATAAAGCTGTACTCATCAATCGGCGCCGCGGGCCGGCTTCGCCGCCAGCGTACAATCAGCGCTCGAAACACCGACGGCGCAACCCCGTAGTAAGCCGTGTTGTAGCGGTCGTGCTTGTGGCCGCTTCCCAGGTGCCGCCCCGCCACCAGCCCACTCGTCCGCACCCCGAATTCCAGGTCAAACGGATGCCGGGTAAAGCCTTCGCCAACTGTCAGTCCCGGCAGCCGCTTTCGCCGTGCAACTTCGCCGGACTTCTCCTGAACCCCATCTTTCACGGTTGAACCTTAGCACATAGGGTCTTTCGCGGTCTCTCCGGTGACAGTCTGTCTCATGCAGAGCCGTCAATCCGGCCTTCGATACGATGGGGCCACTTTGTGCACTCATTCTTGGCCCATCCCAACCAGCGCCAAGCTCTTACGCTTTATACTGACTCTTCGCCCCGATTTCGACTCCTGGAGACAACCTGATGCAAACCATCCGCTGCTTCCCCGCCGCCCTGCTTGCGGCTTCTCTTTTCTGCTTGCCTGCATTCGCCGGCGCTACAGACGATGCGCCTGCCAGCAAACCGGCCACCGCCGACAAATCCGCAGACAAACCCGCCGAGAAGATGCCGCCCGCCGAAGTCATTACCCAGGGCACGATCGACGCCGCCGGCCAGCACATTGCCTACACCGCCATTGCCGGCACCCTCACCGTGGGCGCCACCGATGCGCAGGACTCGCAACTGGGCCTGGATGGCAAGCCCCAACCCGGCAGCCAACTCCTCCTCAACGAGCCCAAGGAAGCCAAGGATGCGCCTCCGGTCGCTCGCATGTTTTACGTGGCCTACTTCAAAAAGGACGCCAAAGCAGAAGACCGGCCCGTAACCTTCTTCTACAACGGCGGGCCCGGCAGCTCCACCGTCTGGTTGCACATGGGGTCTCTGGGCCCCAAGCACGTAGTCACGAGCGGCGACCAGCATCTGCCCGCCGCGCCCTACAAAATGGTCGATAACGCCTACTCGCTGCTCGACGTAAGCGACCTTGTTTTTATCGATATGCCGGGCACCGGCTTTGGCCGCCTCCTGGGCAAGGATCCCGAGAAGGCATTCTGGGGTATCGACGAGGACGCCAACGCCTTTGCCCGTTTCATCGCCCGTTTCGTCACTAAATATAGCCGCTGGAATTCGCCCAAATTCATCTTTGGCGAGAGTTATGGCACAACCCGTTCCGCCGTGGTCGCCGACATTCTCCAGAACCAGAAAAGCATGGATCTCAACGGCGTCATTCTGCTTTCCCAGATCTTCAACTTCACAACCGACATCGACATGCCCGCCGGCAACCCCGGCGTCGACCTGCCTTACGAGTTGGCCCTGCCCACCTTTGCCGCAACCGCCTGGTACCACAAAAAGCTGCCGCAGCAACCTCCCGCGCTCGAGCCATTCCTCAAAGAAGTTGAAGATTTCACAACTGGGCCCTATGCGCATGCGCTTGCGCAAGGCACCGATCTCACCAAAGAGGAGAAGCAGCAGGTCGCCGAAAAGCTCCACGAGTACATCGGTCTGCCCGTTGCCTACTTGCTCAAAGCCAACCTCCGCGTCAATGGCGGAGAGTTCGAAAAGACCTTGCAGGAAGACCAGGACCTCACCACCGGCCGGCTCGATACCCGCTTCTCCGGCCCCAACCTCAATCCCCTCAGCGAAGGAGCGGAATACGATCCCCAAAGCTCCGCCATCTCCTCGGCTTACGTCTCACTTTTCAATGACTACGTTCGTCGTGATCTCAAGTTTGGAGAGGGGCAGACCTATCTGCCCGAGGCGCAAAAGTCGGAAGCAGAATGGAATTTCAAGCATCATGGCAATCCCGCCAGCACAAACGTCGCGGCTGACCTGGCCGAAGCCATGAAGACCAATCCCCGCCTCAGGATCATGGTCAACGGCGGATACTACGACCTCGCCACGCCCTTCTTCGCCGCACAATATGAAGAAAAGCACCTGCCCATTCCGCAGTCGCTGGCCAAGAACATCGAGTACGCATGGTACGAATCCGGCCACATGGTTTATGTCCGGGATGAATCGCTCAAGCAACTGCACGATCGCGTTGCCGCCTTCATCAAGAACACCCTGGCCGGCGACAAATAAGATCGTCGGGCCTTGTCACAGGCTGTAGCACAAAACGAAAGGGCGAAACGCAATCACGTTTCGCCCCGGTCGCTGCAATATTTCAAACTTCAATAGAGCCGGAAGTTAACCTCGACAGTGATCATCACCGGCACAGGAGTTCGGCCGTCCTTCAACGCCGGTTTGAATTTGTACTTGCGAACAGCTTCGAGAGCCTTCTCATCCAAACCCATGCCCAATGCGCGGATCACCCTGGGATTCTGCGGATTCCCCTGGGCATCCACAATGAGAGAAATGAGGCAAACCCCTTGGTATTTGGCCCGGCGGGCCTCGTCGGAAAACTCGGCTTCTACGCTGTTCAAGGCCACCGGCGCAGACACAGATCCACCAATGTGGTAAAGTCCCCCGCCAGTATTTCCGCCCGACCCCGGTCCGTATCCATTGCCACTTCCTGAACCCAATCCGCCGCCGCTCCCAGACCCCATGCCGCCGCCGGAACCTGATCCATTCGAATCCAGCTTCACGTTCGGAGAGTTCTTCACGCCGATATTCGGAATCATCGGGTTATCAGGCAGCGTGATGTTCTTCTGCACATCAATGGCGGCTTCCATCGCCAGTTTCGGCTTGTCAACCGTCTGCACCTGGGGCGGAACTACCGGGTCTTTCTCGATCTTGGGAAGCTTGCCCTTGATGGGGTCCACGATGCTGTGGTCGCCGCCGCCACCGCCGCCGCCTGCTGCCGTGGCTGCCTTGGGCGCTGTAAATTCTCCCACATCGATCTGCGTTGCCATTTCCCGCGTCTTCACCGTCTCAATGATCTTCTTACCCACAAAGAAGAGCAGGACCAAGAGAATGGAAAGGTTAACCGCGGACGAGATTCCGATCGCCCAAGGGTTGGGCTTCACTGCCATCCGGTCCGGCACCGGAATCGGTGTCGAGGTCAGTTCCAGAGGCGGCAGCTTGGGCGGAAAGAATACGTCGTGGATGCTCTCGTAGAGCCCCGCAAAGGTACCCTTTTCCTCAAAAGCGATGCCGAGGAAGGCATCGAGCTCGTGCCCGCCCGTCTCGGTGGTCGCAAGTTGGGAATCCGTATCTGCCTGCGTGAGTAGGTCGTTTGCCATAGTTGTTGCTGGCTCTGCTCCCTGTGGCTGCCCGGCGTGCTGTCCGGAGGGGCGCTCACCTGCTTCCCGGCCCATCTCTCCATTATGCGCGAAGCCGCCTGATTGTGTCTCCTCTGACTGGGTCTGTTGCCTTCCGATTCCGCTCTCCAGGCCCACATATTTCCGCGAGATCAGGGTTCCCATAAACAATAGACGAACCTCCGAACCAGTTGTAACGGAAATTTTCTTTCCCTGCCATTTACACTAGGTATTGAACAAATCTGAATTAACCAATGGAGTGACGATGCCCGCAGCGCCGGAGTTGAAGGCGACTCTTACTTTGCCTCAAACCGCCTTTCCAATGAAGGCGAACCTGCCACAGAATGAACCACTTCGGCTGGCCCGCTGGACCTCGCTCCGATTGTATGACAAACTCCGCCAGGCCGGCATTGGCCGTCCCGCCTACCTCCTCCACGACGGCCCTCCCTACGCGAATGGTCCCATTCATCTTGGCCATGCGCTCAACAAGGGTCTCAAGGACTTTGTCGTCAAGTCAAAGACCATGGCCGGCTTTGACGCTCCGTACGTACCCGGATACGACTGTCACGGCCTGCCCATTGAGATCAAGGTGGACGAGCAGCTTGGGCGTAAAAAGCTGGAAATGCCCGCCCCTGAAGTCTTGGATGCATGCCGGGCCTACGCGCAAAAGTACATTGACTTGCAGACTTCGCAATTTGAGCGCATCGGCTGCTTTGGCCGCTGGGACAAGCCCTACAAGACCATGGCCCGCGACTACGAGGCCCGCACGCTTGAGGCGTTTTACGGCTTCCTTGAAAAAGGCTTCGTCTACCGAGGCCTCAAGCCGGTTTACTGGTGTATTCATGACCGTACGGCCCTGGCCGAGGCCGAGGTCGAGTACGAAATGCACACCAGCCCCTCGGTCTACGTGCGCTACAAACTCACTTCGGACCCAGCCGCAATCGCCGCCGAGCTGGCCGGCCGCGAGGTTTACACCATCATCTGGACCACCACCCCCTGGACCCTGCCCGCGTCCATGGCCGTCGCCTTTCATCCCGATCTTGATTACGTGGCACTGGCAACTGGAGACGACGACCCCTCACCGGCTTACATCGTCGCCTCCGAACTCGCCGCCCAGGTAACCGACGCCTGCGACCTTGGCCCAACCACTGAACTGGCCCGCTTCAAAGGAACCCAGCTGGACCGAGTCACCTTCCAGCATCCATTCCTCGACCGCAGCGTCCTCGGCGTACTGGCCACATACGTCACTGCCGACCAGGGTACCGGCGCCGTGCACACCGCACCCTCGCACGGCGCGGACGACTTCTACACCGGAGTCCGCTACGATCTGGACAAGACCTGCCGCGTCGACGCCGCGGGTGTCATTCACGTCGACCCTGAGGCCTGGAATCACACCTCCCCGCCCGCCTTTGAGGGCAAAAAAGTATGGGCCGCAAATCCCATCATCGTTGCCATGCTGGAGGAGTCGGGCGCACTACTCGCCTCCGCTGACCTGAACCATTCCTACCCGCACTGCTGGCGCTGCCACCACCCGGTCATCTTCCGCGCCACCGAGCAGTGGTTCATCGGCCTCGAGACCCCGGTCAAGCGCGAGGACGGCTCCGAAACCACTTACCGCCAGTTGGCTATCGAGGAAATCGACAAAGTAGTCTGGGACCCGGCTTGGGGCAAGGAGCGCATCACCAATATGATCGCGACCCGGCCCGACTGGTGCATCAGCCGGCAGCGCATCTGGGGTGTTCCCATCGCTGTATTCATGTGCGAAGACTGCCAAAAGCCTATTCTTGACCCAGCGCTGAACCGCACCATCGTCGACCTGTTCGAGCATGAAGGCGTTGAGGCCTGGCACACGACGGATACCGCCGCCCTACTGCCCGCCGACGCAACCTGCGCAAATTGCGGAGGCAAGGCGTTCCGCAAAGAAACTGACATTCTCGACGTCTGGTTCGATTCCGGTACCAGTTGGTTCGCCGTTTGCGAAGCCGACTCCGAACTCAAACCGGCCTACACCGCGTTCCAGAAAGGCCAAGGTGTAGAAGCTCTCTACCTTGAAGGGGGCGACCAGCACCGCGGCTGGTTCCATTCTTCCCTGCTGACCTCCGTCGCGCTACGCGGCCATGCTCCCTACTCGCGCGTAGCCACCGCCGGCTTTACCCTGGACGAACTGGGCCGCGCCATGTCGAAATCGCTCGGCAACGGCGTCGACCCAGTCGATATCGCGAATCGCCTGGGAGGCGAAATCGTCCGCCTCTGGGTCGCGTCCATCGACTTCAGAGAGGACATGGCCGCCAGCGAAAACCTGATGCGGCGCTGCGCCGACATCTATCGCAAGCTGCGCAACACATTCCGCTTCCTGCTGGGCAATCTCAACGGCTTCGACCCCGCCCGCGACCGCGTCCCTGAAGCCGACCTTCTCCCGCTCGACCGCTACATGCTTGCCCGTACACGCGAACTAACCGAAAAGGTGCGCGACTGGTACGCAGCCTTCGAATTCCATCGCATCTATCACGCCGTGAATGAATTCGCCATTGTCGACCTGAGCTCGTTCTATCTGGACGTGCTCAAGGACCGCATGTACACCTTTGCGCCGACCAGCCGCGAACGCCGCTCGGCACAGACGGTTCTCTGGCAGATCACAGAGGCGCTGGTGCGCCTGGTTGCGCCTATTCTCAGCTTCACCGCCGACGAGGTGTGGGAGTATCTGCCCGCAGTCGCAGGCCGCGAAGCCAGCGTGCATCTGGCGCTCTTTCCCAAGCCGGAAGAAGTATTCTCCGAGGAACCAACCAAATTACTGGAAGAGTGGAAGCAGCTCTTCGAGGTACGCGACGCGGCGCTTCGGGTGCTCGAAGAAGCCCGGCAAAATAAGATCATTGGCAAGGGCCTGGAGGCCGACCTTGAAATCACGGCCGCAGGTGATCAGCTTGATCTCTTGCGGCTCCATGCCGCCGGGCTCAAGGAAGCCATCAATGTCTCGGCTGTCTACGTGGTTGAAGGCCCTGGATTGACGGTCAAGGCTCTCCCCGCTGGTGGCCACAAGTGCGCCCGCTGCTGGANNGTGCTCAAGGACCGCATGTACACGTTCGCACCCACCAGCCACGAGCGCCGCTCCGCGCAGACTGTGCTTTGGCAAATCACGGAAGCCCTGGTCCGCCTCGTCGCGCCCATCCTCAGCTTCACCGCCGATGAAGTTTGGGATTACCTGCCAGCCGTCGAAGGCCGAGAAGTCAGCGTGCATCTAGCGCAATTCCCGCAACCCTCCGAAGTCTTCTCTGAAGATCCCGCGCCGCTGCTCGAAGAGTGGAAGAAGCTGTTCGAAATCCGCGATGCCGCGCTGCGCAAGCTCGAAAAGGAGCGCCAAGCCAAGCTCATCGGTAAGGCTCTCGAAGCTGACGTGGAGATTGAGGCTTCGGGCGAGGCACTTTCACTTCTTGAGCGCTACAAAAAAGCGGATCTGAAAGAACTCTTTAATGTCTCAGATGTGCGAGTTACCGAGTACGAAATCAAAGGCTCTTGGCCTCAGACATCCGAGTTTGAAGTGATTCTTCCCACACTAGGTGGCCACGTTGAAATCCGTGCAGATTCGGCCTCCGGCCACAAATGCGCCCGCTGTTGGAACTTCATGCCTGAAGTAGCAGACTACGGCATCTGGAAAAACGTCTGCACCCGCTGCCACGGTGCCCTCAAAGAAATGGGCATCCAGCCGCCTCAGCCGACGGAGGTCGCCTCTTGAGCGCTCTTGTACCGCGCCGCCTCCCGTGGCTGCTGCTCATCTCCGCCTGCATCATCTTTGCCGATCACATCACCAAGACCTGGGTCGCGGCTCGCATTCCTCTGGGAGGCGCCATCCCGGTCGTGCCCAATTTTCTGCGCATTACTCACTGGCTCAACGAGGGCGCGGCCTTCTCCCTCTTCGCAGACTCAGCCTCGCCCAGCACCGTCCGCTGGGTATTGATCGGATTCTCGCTGGTGGCCTCGCTCGTGGTGCTGGTAGCGATGGTGCGCCTTGGCAGCCAATTCACAATCACCACTGTTGCGTTGGCGTTCATCTTTGCCGGGGCGCTGGGCAATGTCCACGATCGAATCGTCTACGGATCAGTCGTCGACTTCATCGAAGTGCACATCTTCAGTTACCACTGGCCCGACTTCAACGTGGCCGACTCGTCCATCGTCACCGGCGCCTGCCTGCTGCTTCTCGACTCCTTGCTCCCGAAGAAGGACGCCGCACCGTAAAAGGCGCATAAAATCTAGGGCTTCACAGACTGTGGAAAAACTCCACTTGGCAAGGTTTTGTAACAGGGCACGACTTCAGTCGTGCCTATAAGGCCAATAAAATCAATGGGCTTTAGCCCCTGAGGGACTGGCCGAGTAGCATTTCTGCTGCCCGATTCAGACAGTCGCCTTCGTCGCTCCCGTCGAAATCCCTCCATCCACCAGAAGCGTCTGCCCGGTGATGTACCGGCTAGATTCAGAAGCCAGAAACACCACTGCCCCATCCAGATCGTCCGGCCGGCCGGGCCTGTTCACCGGAATCCGCTCGCACAGATACTCAACCCATCCGGGATTTTCATAAAGAACCTGATTCTGTTTCGTCTTGAACCAGCCCGGCGCAAGACAATTTACAGTAACTCCAGAACTGCCCCAATCGGCGGCGAGACTCATGGTAAGCTGTCGAATCCCGCCGCGGCTCGCTCCGTAGGGTGCGAGTCCGGCATATCCTGCCACACTAGTGACTGAGCCGATGTTAATAATGCGCCCGTAGCCCCTCTGAATCATCCCCCGCGCCACAGCCTGGGCTACAAAGAAAGAACCGCGCAGATTCGTATCCAGAATCGTGTTCCAGTCCTCCCAACTCACGTCAATGGCGGGTTTGCGAATGTTGCAGCCGGCATTGTTCACCAGGATGTCGATGCGCCCAAAATGGGCCTCTATCGCGGCAATTGCCCGCTGGATGCTGGAGTGGTCGCGCACATCGAGTTCCGTCGAAAATGTTTGCCGTCCCAGTGCCTCGATCTCCCCGGCAAACCCGGAAAGCGTCTCCTTCTTCCGGCTGGTTATCGCCAGGTCCGCTCCAGCGCGGGCTAATGCGCGCGCGAAATATTGCCCCAGCCCCCGGCTTGTGCCGGTTACCAGTGCGACCTTTCCCGATAAATCAAATAATGCGTCGTTCATGACTTATGTCCTCACGGTTCAAGTACAACTTTGAGAAGGCCGGGCTCGCGTTCGTACAATCGATGAAACCATGAAACTCCATCTTCGAGCGGGGCAACGGCCGAAACAAGCGGTTCCACGCGAATCGCGCCGCGCGAAATCAACGAAATACACGCAGGATATTCTCCCGACGATGCACACGATCCTTGCACCCGGATCTGGCGCGTAACCACTGATTGCAAACCGAACTCAACCGTCGGCGCGACATTGCCGATCAAAGTGGTTGACCCGCCCTTTCTTACGCTATCCACGGCAAGCTTGACGGTAACCGAGTTACCAACGCACTCCAAAGCGGCATCCGCGCCGCGTCCCGCCGTCTGTAGCATAATCTGCGGTATAACATCGGCATTACGGGAATTGAATGTCTCGGTGGCCCCAAGATTCTGGGCCATCTCCAACCGCGTGTCGTCTATATCCACAACAAAGACCCTGCCCGCGCCCGCCTGTCGCGCTGCTTGCAGCGTAAGCAGGCCAATCATGCCTGCGCCCACCACCACCACTGTATCTTCCAGCGCAATCGGAGTTAGCGACACGCCATGAACTGCGACCGAGACCGCTTCAATCAGCGCCGCATGCGAAAAGAGCATGTTATCCGGCAGATGATAAGCAATCCGCGCCGGCACGGCAACAAACTCCGCAAATGCGCCATTGCGCCGGAACGCCGGGGTCGAAACTCCAATTACTTCGCGGTTGTCGCAGAGGTTAATTTGGCCGCGCTGACAGAAGAAGCACTTACCGCAGTAAACAGTCGAGTCGAACGTCACCCGGTCGCCACGCCGAAAGTTCTCGACCGCGCTGCCCACGGATTCAACGACTCCGGCTGCCTCATGTCCCATCACCACCGGAGGAAGCCGCCTGCCCGTGCTGCCATCGTACCCATGCACGTCGCTCCCGCAGATCCCGCAAGCGCGGATGCGTATCAGCAACTCATCTTCGGCAGGCCGCGGGGTAGGCAGATTCAATATCTCGAGTTGCTTATAAGCGGAGAGTACCAACGCTTTCATTTCACCTCCATACTACTCAACAATTACTTGGTGCAAAGTCAGGCAAGGCATCACTCAGCGCGTTCAATCTTGCCCAGCAGAAAAATATAAGCGGCGATTCCAATCACAAGATAGACGGCCGAAACGCCAAATGCCCAGGCATAGGATTGCCGCGCACTCACCAGGTACCCCGTGACAATTGGCGCCGCGATTCCCGACAATTGATTAGAGAAATTGACAATTCCGCCGACCTTCCCTACATCGCCGCGGTTCGAGATGAGCGATGGAATTGACCACCCAACCGGTGCGGCCGCGGCAAGGCCTCCAATAGATATGCTGATCCAGAGCAGCGCCTGTTGCGTGTTATGCGCGTGCGCCGCGCCAAGTATCCCCAGCCCGCAAGCCGTGCCGCCAATGAGCACAACCTTTCGCACAAGATTTGCGTTCCACCCTCGCTGAATCAACCAATCCACAAGCCAGCCCCCAATGAGAAAGTCCGTCATGGTCGCAAACAGCCATGGCACACTTGTGTATAGAAACGAATGGAGCAGGTCGATGTGCAAAGCGAAAGATAGATAACTTGGCAGCCATGTTAGCAAAAGGTAGAAGACATAGTTATACGAGCCAAATCCGATAGCCAAGCCAATTACCTTGCGCTGCGTCAGCAGGTGGCCGAGCGATGATACCTCCACAACTCCGGTTTCCGCTTCGGTACGCCCGTCAACTCCTTCATCAATATACTGCCGCTCCAAATCGCTGAGCTGCGGGTCATCGTCCGGATCACGATATATCTTCCAGAAAAGCCAGAAGAAAAGCAAACTCACGACGCCGGTGAAGGCAAAGCTCCAACGCCATCCCACCAGGAGCAATACCATGCCGATGAGAGGAACACCCAGGGCCGAAGCAAATTTTGCCGCTGCATCAAAGATGGAAGTAGCAAAGCTGCGTTCTTTAGCAGGAAACCAAAAGCCGATGGCCTTTGCATTCGCCGGGAAGGACGGAGCCTCACCGACACCCAGAACCAATCTAGCCGCGAATAACCCGCCAAGATTCGGCGTAACTGCCGCGCCAAAAGAAGCTATGCTCCACAGGAAAGTACTTATTCGTCCAACGCGCTTCACGCCGAACTTATCCAGTAACACTCCGATGGGCAATTGACACATTGCATATGTCCAATTGTAGGCGCCCGAAAGATATCCGAATGCTATGTTGGAAATCCCGAAGGAAACAATGAGAGACGCATGCGAAACAGAAAGGTTGACTCGATCGAAGTAGTTGACCAGTACGCCCAGGCCCAGCAGCCAGGCGATTCGCCAGCGGCGCTGAGGTAGGCGTGCCTGCTTATCGAGTGCCGATTGTGTCAACTGATCCCTCGCAACCGGATGGCTCACGGAAGTGAGCTTGCACCGGTGAACCTCAAGTGTAGCGTAGCCACGCAAGGCTATCAGTCCGTTGCCATCAAGCCTTGCCCAACCGGCTCGACCCGGACTTTGCCGATGCGCCGACCTTCCATCTCAACCACCGTCATTCGACGGCCTTCGAAGTCCACGGTCTCGCCTTCCTCAGGAATGTGCCCGAGCCGCATAAGCAGGAAGCCGGCAAGGGTTTCGACGCCGCCATCGCGCGGCAATCGCCATTGAGTCTGCGTTTCCAAATCGCGCAGGTTCACACCGCCATCCATTAACAATGCGCCGGATGCGGTGGTCAGTACCGGGCGGCGCGGGTCGTCGAATTCGTCTTCCAATTCGCCCGTCAATTGTTCGATGGCATCCTCTGCCGTCACCAGGCCAACTGTGGACCCAAATTCATCAACCACGATCGCCATGTGGCGGCGACGCTGCTGGAATTCACGGAGCAGGTCGAGGACACTCTTGGTCTCCGGGACCACCAACACATCGCGCATCACCTGGCTCAGTTTGAGGTCAACGAATGCGGGACCTTGCCGCTCGAGTGGGCCTTCGCGCGGTTGCGCCCGGTATACCGAGCGGCGGAAAAACATCAGGCGCGCAAGGTCCTTGGAGTAGACCACGCCGATAATATGCTCAGGCCCTCGTGTCTCGTCATAGACCGGAACTCGGGAGTGTTTGCGCTCAATCACCTTGGCGCTGGCCTCATCAATAGACAGGCTGGAAGGCAGCGAAAAAATTCTCTGCCGCGGCGTCATGATTTCGCGAATGGGAAGATCGTCGATCTCCAGGGCGCGATGAATCAGCGTCTCCTGAAAAGGGGGCAACAGGCCCATACGGCGGGCGGCAGTGGCGATGAGCTTGAGCTCTTCCGGTGAATGAACTGCCGCGCGATCCGACAAAGGAATATCAAAAGCGCGAAGGATTACCGCGGCCGAGTTCCTGAGGAAGCGCACCGCCGGACGAGCAAGGGCCATAAAGAACAGCATGGGCGGGGCAACGGCCAGGGCCAGAGCCTCTGCCCGCCGCAGGGCGAGGGATTTGGGCACCAGCTCGCCAACCAGGACGTGAAAATAGGTGATAAGGGCAAACCCAAGCGCGATTGCGACGATAGCGGCCACGTGGGCGTAGGCGTGAACATGACCTTGCACCAGGGTGTTCGGCAGGGCGGAGAATAGCCCCAGGAATGCCCCCGCGGCCAGCGGCTCCCCGATCCAGCCCAGGGCAAGCGAACACAGCGTCACGCCCAGTTGGACGGCAGGCAAAAAGTCGTCAAGATCCTGTTGCAGCCGTCGTACGGCGCGCGCCCCCGGAACGCCCGCAGCCAGCATCTGCTGAATGCGGGTGTCGCGAATCGAGACCAGGGCAAACTCGGCCGCCACAAAAAAGGCGTTGGCCAAAATAAGCATGGCTACGGCGACAAATTGCAACAGCGGAAGACCGTGCATCTCGCTGTGAGAATAGCATTTCAAACGGTTGGGGATTGAAGGACGCATTCTGTGTCTTGCAGTCAAGACGCATCTCAGCGGGTCTTTTGGAACTAAGCCTTCGATCCGTACGTATGGAAAAGTAACAGTTGGCAGATAAACGCCACATGGCCTGGGTTTTCATCGTTTTGTTCATTGCATGGAGAGTTGTGGTCTCCTTAACGCCTTTGGGAGGTGTCTTGTGGCTGGGTCGCGTAAGAGCAAACGATTCTGGATATGGCTCGGAGCCGGAATAACGCTGGTTGTGGTGTTGCTGGGAATTGGTGTTGCGCGGCTTGCCTCCGGATCGTCCATCGACCCCAACAAACTGGCCAAGGTAACCCGCGGGGACGTGGCGCGCTCCGTTGTCGCAACCGGAAAGATTCAGCCCATCACCAAGGTCGAGGTCAAGAGCAAAGCCTCCGGCATCGTAGAGAAGCTATACGTTGACATCAACAACATCGTGCACAAGGGCCAGCAATTGGCCCAGCTCGACCAGCAGGAGATTGTGGCCCAGGTTGAAGCGCAGAAGGCACAACTTGCCGCGGCCGAGGCCAACGTAACCGCTTACGAAGCCAACATCGAGCAGGACAAGGTGAACGCAGCCGCCCCCGATCTGCCCATGTACAAAACCACGCTGGATCGCAACCTGGAAATGGAAAAGGAAGGCATAGTCAGCCGCCAGGCATTTGACAATGCCAACAAGGACTATTTGGCGGCACTGACCCGGCGCGATTCAGCTAAAGCACAGATAGGCGTGGATGCCGCCAAGTTGAAGCAGGCTCGGGCGCAAGTGATGCAAAGCAAAGCCAGCCTCAATCAGTTCGAAGAGCAGCTCGGCTACACCACCATTCTGGCGCCCATGGATGGAGTCATTCTCTCCCGCGACGTGGAAATCGGCGATGCGGTCAGCTCGATCCTGGTGCTGGGCTCTACGGCAACTCTGGTCATGACCGAAGGCGACGTCAACGAGGTGTACGTCCAGGGCAAGGTGGACGAGGCCGACATCGCCCACGTCTACATGAGCCAGCCCGCGCGGATCAAGGTAGAGAGCTTTCGCGATCGCGTCTTCCAGGGAAAAGTAACCAAAATTGCTCCGCTGGGCGTGGAGAAGGATAACGTGACCACCTTCGAAGTGCGCGTCTCGATCAACAATCCCGGCGGCGAGTTGAAGGCCAACATGACGGCAAACGCCGAGATTCTTCTGGACGAGCACAAGGGCGTGTTCACGGTGCCGGAAAACGCCGTAATGTACGACGGCCAGAAGAACGCATCCGTGGAAATCCCCGACAAGAAGCAGAAGGAAGGCAAGCGGAAAGTGCCGGTGAAGGTGGGCCTGTCCAACGGATCGGTGACGGAAATTTCAAGCGGCTTGAAAGAAGGCGATACGGTGGTGCTGCAACAGTAGTGAGGCATCTGGGGTCCGCCAATTGCATCCTGGTCGCTTGCAACGTCTCTGTCCGGTTGCGCACGTTGTTGTTCGGAAGCGGACACCGACTGAACCGGATAACAATGCATTACCGGCCGCAACTGCAGGATTCGTTGACTTTACGAGATGTTCGACTTTGGCGGCTGGGATGCAGCCTGAGTCGGCGGAAACCGAACCGTGATCCCCTGAACCCTTTTAGAGAAATGAGGAGAAGATGAAGAATCTTTGGATAGCAACGGCGGCACTGGCCCTGGCGGCGATTCCGACGCTGGCTTCGGAAGCTACCTTCGAGCGCAATCTTTCCGTCAGCGGGCGAGTCGAGCTCTCTGTTTCAACCGGCTCGGGCAACATTCACCTGACCCGAAGTTCCGGCAACCAGGTACATATCTTTGGCAAGGTCAAGTCCGGCTGGGGCACAAACGACCAGAAGGTACGCGAAATTGCCGCGAATCCCCCGATCGAGCAGACCGGCAACATTATCCGCATCGGCGCGCGCCACGAAAACCTGCACAACATCAGCATCGA
>PLZC01000086.1 GCA_003151985.1 Acidobacteriaceae bacterium | reverse complement strand
TCATCTTGTCGGCCGGCCACGGATGCGCGTTGCTCTATGCTCTGCTTCACGTCACGGGGTTCGACCTGCCTCTTGAAGAACTGAAGCGATTTCGCCAGTGGGGCAGTCGTACGCCGGGGCATCCGGAGTATGGCAAGACCCCGGGTGTTGAGGCGACCACGGGGCCTTTGGGTCAAGGCCTTGCAAACGGAGTGGGCATGGCCATTGCCGAGGTGGCGCTGGCGGCGCGTTTCAATCGGCCGGGTCACCAGATCGTGGACCACTTCACCTACGTCCTTGTCAGCGATGGCGATCTTGAGGAAGGAATCTCATCGGAGGCTGGATCAATCGCAGGCCACCAACATCTTGGAAAACTCATCGTTCTTTACGCAGACAACCACATCACCATCGAGGGAAGCACAGAGCTGACATTCACCGAGGATCGCATGGCTCGGTTCGCTGCTTTCGGCTGGCACGTGCAACGAGTCGAACGGAGCAACGACGTCAAAACTGTGGCGCTCGCACTGAAGAACGCCCGCGAGGAAAGAGACCGCCCGTCGTTGATTGCCGTGCGCACACATATTGGCTTTGGCAGCCCGCACAAACAGGACACCGCAGCGGCTCATGGAGAAGCTCTTGGTCTGGAGGAGGTACGTCTTACCAAAGAGGGAATGGACTGGCCGGTTTCGCCTTCCTTCCATATCCCCGAGGAGGCGCTGGAGCACTTTCGGAGAGCAGTCCCTCGCGGAGGCGCTGCTCAGGTGGAATGGGAGTCGCGATTCAAAGCTTTAGCAACGGACCATCCGGACCTGGCCACTGAGTTCCAAAGAGTAATTGCCCGACAGCTACCTGAAGGATGGGACGCAGACCTGCCGGTGTTTACACCAGCGGATGGACCGATGGCCACCCGTGTCGCTTCAGGAAAGATGATCGAGATCCTCGGTCCTCGTCTGGCGGAGATGATGGGTGGTTCGGCAGACCTTGGTCCAAGCACCCATACGAATATTGACGGAGCCGGAAACTTTGAGCCCGAGAATGGGGCGGGACGCAATATGCATTTTGGCATTCGCGAGAATGCGATGGGAGCGATCCTGAACGGAATGGCACTGCACAGCGGGCTGATTCCATACGGGGGCACCTTCTTCGTCTTCAGTGACTATATGCGTCCTCCGATGCGCCTGGCTGCCATGAATGCGCTGCCGGTGATCTATATCTTTACTCACGACAGCATTGGCATGGGCGAGGACGGTCCAACCCATCAGCCTGTGGAGCAACTGGTGGGCTTGCGGTCCATCCCTGGTATGGTTGTCCTTCGGCCCGCGGATGCCAACGAGACTGTCGCCGCATGGCGAGTTGCGATCGGCAGAAAGCAAGGGCCTGTCGCATTGGTGCTCACACGACAGGGGCTTCCCGTGCTCGACTTGAATTCCTATCCTGGGATTCCAACTGGAGTTCCGTTAGGAGGCTATATCCTCGCAGATTCTTCGGCCAATGTACGACCAGACATCATTCTGATCGCAACAGGGTCTGAAGTGCATCTCGCGATTGAAGCTCGCGTTCAGCTCGAAACCGGGGGTGTGCGCGCGAGAGTAGTGAGCATGCCGAGCACAAACTTGTTCGCGTCGCAATCGGACGATTACCGAGAAAAGATCCTGCCCGCAGATGTGCCGCTGTTGGTGATTGAGGCCGGTTCTCCTGTAGGATGGCAGTCTTTTGTGGGCCCGCGGATTCCTGTTATTGGGATCGACACCTTTGGCTCATCGGCCCCTGGACAGATGGTGATGGCGCACTACGGCTTCACTGTGGAGAACATTTGTAGACAGGTTCATCATGTGCTCGACCGACTCAAGGAGAAGGCGTCATGCGTGTAGGAGTTGCATCGGACCATGGAGGGTTCGCTCTGAAAGAACAGATCGCGGATCAGTTGCGCGGTGCCGCCTACGATGTCCTAGACTTCGGAGCGCTCCGAGCGAGCCCCGGAGACGATTACCCGGATTACGTGATCCCACTGGCCAGGGCCGTAGCCGCTGGCACAGTTGATCGCGGAATAGCGCTTTGTGGCAGTGGCGTGGGCGCATCGATCTGCGCCAATAAAGTTGCTGGTGTGCGTGCCGGGCTTATTCATGACGTGTTCTCTGCTCACCAGGGCGTTGAAGACGACGACATGAATGTCTTTTCACTCGGCGGGCAGGTGATAGGGCCAGCACTGGCCTGGGAATTAATTCAGACGTTCTTGAAGGCTCGCTTCAGCGGCGCGGAGCGCCACCAACGCAGAGTCGACAAAGTGAAAGCGCTAGAAGTGCAAGAGGTTGCGCTTTGACTGCATGCATTTGACTGACAGAATTCTGGTGAGAATGAGGAACGGTCAACATTTGCGGTCTGTGAGGATCGAGTTTCGACAGGTTTCGAAGACGAGAGCCGAATGTGTCAGCATTGGCCCGGAATTGGCACTTACAAACCATGCAATGGAGGAACTTCCATGATCGAGCTTCTAACTAACTTTCCAGACAATGTTATAGCGCTCTCCTGCAAGGGACAGGTCACAAAAGAGGATTATGACGGGATTCTTGTTCCTGCCATTCTCGAAGCGCTCAAGCGGCACGACAAGATCCGGCTTCTCTACAAGACCTCCGCAGATTTCACCGGCTACGACCTAGGCGCTATGTGGGAGGACCTGAAGATTGGAGTGGAACATCCCACGCGCTGGGAGCGCGTCGCAGTGGTCACAGACGTGGACTGGATCGTACAAATGATGAGGTTATTTAGCTTCCTTTGGCCCTGCCCGACAAAGTTGTTTTCGCCCTCGGAGACTACGCAAGCGTATGACTGGATTATCGTCACCAATTGAGCACGGACGGGCGCAAGCAGCCGCGTTTCTTAAAGGTTTTGGAAGGGGAATGAGATGAATCGAACGACCGAGAAACTGCATGAAATTGGTCAGAGCATCTGGCTCGACAACATTACACATCGTCTGCTCGCCAGCGGCACACTGCTGAGCTATATTCGAGAACTCTCGGTTACGGGTCTCACTTCGAATCCAACCATCTTCGATCACGCCATCAAGAACAGCAACGACTACGATGATGTTATTCGCCGGAAGCTGGATGAAGGCAAGTCGGGCGAGGTGCTGTTCTTCGAGTTGGCGCTAGAGGACCTGAGGCAGGCGGCCGATCTCTTCCGGCCTGTCTACGACCGAACCGATGGCGTGGATGGTTGGGTCTCGCTTGAGGTTTCGCCCTTGCTGGCCCACAACACGGCTGGTACTCTTGCCGCGGCCAGGGCTCTGCACAACCTCGCGGCACGGCCCAATCTCTTCATTAAGATTCCCGGTACCAGCGAGGGCCTCCCGGCAATTGAAGAAGCGATCTTCGCTGGCATCCCAGTGAATGTAACCCTGCTGTTCTCAGGCGAGCAATATGTCGCCGCAGCCGAAGCTTACATGCGCGGCGTCGAGCGGCGCATAGCCGCCGGACTCAATCCCGATGTTGGTTCCGTGGCGTCACTCTTCGTCAGCCGTTGGGACGTAGCTGTAGCACAGAAGGTGCCGGAGGTCCTGCGCAACCAGCTTGGAATCGCCATCGCCAGAAAGGCTTATGAGATGTATCGCTCGCTGCTGGATTCGCCGCGGTGGCAGCGAATTCAGAACGCTGGAGCCCGCCCTCAGCGCCTTCTTTGGGCAAGCACAGGAACCAAGGACCCCAAAGCCTCGAGCATCCTGTACGTCCAGGCCCTCGCCTTGCCCTCCACCATTAACACGATGCCTGAAGCAACCTTGAATGCGCTTGCCGCTCATCAGGAATTCGGCGAAGCTCTACCCGAGAATAACGGCAAAATTTTCACTGAATTTGCAATAGCTGGTATTGATACGGATGCCGTCGCTGCCCAGTTGCTCGGGGAAGGAGTCGCATCGTTCTCCAAATCATGGAACGATCTTTTGGATTGCATTGCGTCGAAGAGCGCGACGCTCAAGGCCGTAGTTGCCTGAGTGTACCGGGGA
>PLZC01000319.1 GCA_003151985.1 Acidobacteriaceae bacterium | reverse complement strand
GATCACATCCAGTTCGATAACCAGCAAGTGACGCCGTAGGAGGTGCCTGCTTTAGCTAAGGAATCTATCCGGTGGCTCGCTAACACTCGCCACTCAATTGCTTCTACAGAACTTTAGGGACTCAATCGGCGGGATGAAACTGCTCCGCGTTCTGGATGGTACAATTCCCGCAAATCATATTTGAAAAATATGTTTTGTCCCCCGTGGGGTTTTGAGGAGATTCGATGAGTATCTGGAGTATTCGCAATTCTGCAAATGGTAAGAGTCATCTTTCCGGCCTGTTTATATCCGTGTGGTGCGGGCTGTTGGGTTTTGTTTTCGTTGCAGTGGGGCTGCCGGCGTTTTCGCAGACTGTGAACCTGTTCCCGAAGGATTACCAGGACCAGTGGACGCGCACGGCGTTCTCAGAGAAAGAGCCTTTAACCAATATCCCGCAGTGGCATATCGACCAAGCGAAGCGCGTGATTATCTGCGATGGGAACGGGGGGCATGACTGGCTGCGGTTCAACAAGGAACTGCATAACTTCGACTTTCATGCCAAGTGGCGCTTTACCAAGGTGGATGGGCCGCAGAACTATAACAGCGGCATCTTCTTCAGGAACAGCAAGGACGGCGCGATATGGAACCAGGCGCAGACTACGCCAGGAGGCGGATATGTGTTTGGCGCGACGCCTGTCGATGGGAAGCCGCAGCCTTATAACCTGAGCAAAGAGATGAAGGAGAATCGCATCAAGCCGGCGGGGGAATGGAATGTTTATGACATTCACTGCGTGGGCGAGACATGCACGCTGGCGGTGAACGGCGCGGTGGTAAATACCGTTCATATGGGCGTGGAGAAGGGGTATATCGGTTTGGAATCGGAGGGGTACAAGATCGAATTTGCGGATCTGAAGGTTCAGGAATTGCCGTAACGGGAATCCCATCGATGATGCTCGGGAGTATTCGTCAGGGGCTGCGGGAAAAGGCGTGTTACGAAAGGAAGATCCCGAAAAACGTCCCTCAGGGGCTAAAGCCCATTGATTTTATTGCCTTTATCGGCACGACTGAAGTCGTGCCCTTTCAAAGCGAACAAACCCCGTTCCCCGGATCGAGTTTTTCCGCAGCCTGTAAAGCCCGGTCTTATTCTGAGCCACTTATGTACGGGCTGAAGCCCGTACCCTTCAATGAATCGAGTTTTCCGCAGCCTGTGAAGGCCTGCTCCTTCTGTCTTCCCGGTGATTTGTAAGCTAGGATGCGAGAGACTCCCGACGCTCTGCGAGTTGACTAAGTGGAAAGGCGAAAGAGGAGTCTCCGAGCGCATTTAGCGAGTTAGCTCCCGCTGCGCGGGATTGGCGAGTTGGCGAGTTAGCGGAGGTGGATTGGAGGTCAACCATGCTAGCTGGCGAGGCGGGAGGTTTCCGCGATGAGGGTTGGACTTGGCACGAGGGCCGGGCCTTTCTTTTGGGGAGTGGAGTTGGCGGAGAGGTACCGGGTGCGCATGGCGTTCGCTGTATGGAGAGCTCTATCGAGCTCTTCTCTCGCCCGGCGTCGAATTGGTTGAATGAGTTCGCGCGCAGACCCGCGCTTGAAAGCCTTGTTGGCAATTGAGGCCAACTCAATCCAATCGTGCCAAGCGCCTACCTGGTTCTTGACCTCTGCAAGCGCCCTTGTGAAATCGGTATCGCCGGGATGCGCAAGTTGAAGGACGTAGCGCAATTCCTTGACCTTGAGGCGGTAGGGGTGGAGATTTTTTGGAGTGAAACCGGGCCACTCCGCCAATTCTGTTTCGAGTTCGAGGGATCGAGCCATGGGATGGCGACCGTGCGCGAGGCTTGCCAACCGATCTTGAATCAGATTGGAACAGCGCTTGATATGCTTGCGTGCTTTTTGGCTCCGGGCGGCGATGGTCTTTTGAAGCTTTGCCGCGGCCTTGAAGCGGCGGGCTGCGAGGAATTCGAGTAGCTGGAGATGCTGGTCTTTGGCGTTATGTTCAAGAGAAGAGACGAGGCCGAGGAGGACATCCATATCGCGGACACCTCCGGCGGCGGCTCGAATGGGCTTCAGGCCCTTGAGGAGATTGATACCGCAGGCTTTCTGGTCGAGTTGAAATGCCCGGATGACGGCCTCGATACGGCGCGTTTGCGTGCGAAGGGCGTGAACGTCCTCAGGAACGGGAAGCCCGGGAAAATTCTTGAGGATCTTGCGCAGTTTTCGAAAGGGCTTTTCAACGGACGCCAATTGGAGGGCCATCTAAATATGATAGCTGCGAAGATTGCGCGGTTGCCAAGCATGTGGTTTGGCTGAAGGGGCGATTCCGGGTATACTGGAGATTCGGCAAGCCGGCGGCGGCGTGTGTTCTCATGCGCTCCGGTGGTGGCCTGCCGGTAGATGTGCCCGGATTGGGTTGGTTTGATCCCGCTCGACGGCGACATCCCGGCGGCACGAAACACCAAAGTTTGGAGCGGAAATCATGGCACAGGTATGCGATATTTGCGGGAAAGGCCCGCAATTCGGCAACAACATTTCACATGCGCACAACGTTACGCGTCGGCGCTGGAGCGTGAATCTTCAGGCAGTGAAGGCGTTGGTGAACGGAAACGCGAAGCGGATTCGGGTGTGTACGAGCTGCATCAAGAACGGCAAGATCGCTAAGGCGTAGGGATATCGGCTTACCGGAAAAGGGCGTAGCCCGAGAAGAAGAATTCCGACAGACGTCCCTCAGGGGCTAAAGCCCCACTGATTTTATTGGCTTTATCGGCACGACTGANNGAAGTCGTGCCCTTTCAAAGCGAACAAGTTCCGTGCTTGACATCGAGTTTTTCCGCGGCCTGTGAAGGCACCTGCTCCCTCCATCGTCCCCTTAGGAGGAGCTTTCTGCAACCCGTATAGCCCTGCCTTATAGGGCGCTCCACTGAGAATTCAGGATCGACACGAACCCCGTCCAACGCGACGGGGTTTTGTTGTGCTTTTTGGGATGATTGGGGAGCACGTGAAGCGCTTGGTTGGGTGCTGAAGTGAGCATGCTTCACGGAGTTCGAGCGGGTCCCGGGGACTGTTGTCAAGAGGGCGGCGGTTGGAAATACGGCTAAACTATTCAAACCAATGGAGACAATCGTCTGCTGATGGATGCATTGAATTCGGGTGTATTTGGTTAAGATTAGAACATTCCAATGAAGAGAACAGAGCGACGGGGAGCTTGGCATCGCTTCCTCTAAATTTACATCGGGACAGTTTCGCGGGCTTGGGACGCACGGAAGAAACAGAACAGAGCTCGAAGGCTGATGGGACTGGTTGACTTTCTTTTGAAGGAACCGGATACCTGCGGGCGGAAGCGGGGCCAGATCAGTGGTTCCCGAGCAAGAATTGCTGTTTATGCAATGGCATTTTCCGAATTCAGGCAGGGATGCAGGGAATGGTTCGGGGTGGCTTTTGGCCGCACCCCGGCGACGGGACCGGGCTGCCGGCTTAGTTGAATTGAAGAGCCGCCCGACTCGTAGTTCTGCGTATTCTGTTCAGGAAACACCGGGGGCAATTGCGAAAAGCGATTGCCCCTTTTTCTTTGCCGCGGACTACGAACGTGAAGGGCTGGACCGGGAATGGCGAGACGATGGGCGTGGCACATGCAAGACGGGCGGTGGTGGGAAGACCGCATGGAACAGGAACCGCGAGAAAGAAGGGCAGCAAGGCTGGCAAGTCGCTAAGCAAAGCTGCCTGCACAACGATCGAGGGGAGCGGCGCGAGGATTACGACGTCGCTGCTGCAACGAATGCTGGAAGGAGATTCGCAAAGCGCAAAGTTGCTGGTGGCGCTTGCGGAAGGGCCAAGGGAGCAAGAGGAAGCGGCGACCAAGCCGATGTTCCACAGTTGGGCGAGCGAGTTGGCGGGGGAACCACAGTGGGTAGACGAGGGGATGGAAGGGTTGGGAGAAACAGGCTTCGGGGGACGGGAACCGGAAGACTGAACAATTCACGTAGTGGCTACGGAAACAGGTAGTTGAAAGAGCAAGCAGGCAAAGGGAGGGGATCTGAGATCCCCTCCCTTGTTATTGGCAGTGAAGGCGGGCATCCGAAACGCAGGTCCTTCGACTCCCTTCGCTCCACCCTGCCGACCACGACCCGTCGTCGGGGGACCCCGGTCTGCGCTACGATCGCTCAGGATGACAGCTCTACTTTTGCTCACGATGACAGCGCTATTTTTGCAACGTAATTCAGAGACAGGCGGAGAGATTCGCAGGCTCTTCGCGGCACTTTTAACGAGAAGGAAGAGAGACGGATGAAGCTCACGAAAAACGAGTGGTTGCGTGCCGGCGGACAGGTAAGACCTTGGTTGACGATGGTGGTCCTGGTCGTGACGGAACTGCTGGGAATGGCAGCTATGTCCAATGCCCAGGCAGTGAGCACGACAACGGTTCAGGGAACGGTGTACCAGGCGAATGGACGACCCGGCGCCGGGACGATAGGTGTGAGCTGGCCGGCTTTTACAACGGGAAACAATCAAGCCGTAACGGCAGGGCGGACGACGGTAGCGATTGCGCCGGATGGATTCATGAGTGTGAACCTGGCTCCGAACCTGGGGGCAACGCCGGCGGGGCTGTATTACACGGCTGTGTACCACCTGAGCGACGGGACGACGAGCACTGAGTACTGGGTGGTGCCGGCGGCGGCGCAGGCGAGCATTGGACAAGTGCGAGCGCAACTGATGCCGGCCGCGCAGGCAGTGCAGGCGGTGAGCAAGGCGTATGTCGACCAGTCGATTGCGGCGTTGACAGAGAGCCTGCTTACAGTGGATGGCGGCACGATGACCGGACCGTTGTATTTGAACGGCGATCCATCGCAGAGCTTACAGGCAGCGGACAAGCACTATGTCGACTCTGCTTTTGCGAAGGCGTTGCCTTTGTCGGGCGGGAACATGACGGGGCCGCTTACAAGTCCGGGAGTGAATGGAGTGCAGTCGCCGGTGACGGGCAGTTCGCAGACTACACTGCAGGCGGCGATGAGCGCGGCGGGGACCAACGGGGCAGTGGAGATTCCGCCAGGTTATGCGGGTACGGATGGGTTCACGAATCCGAACGGCGTGTATGTGACGGATTTGCGGCAAAGCGGATCGCAGCAGTTCGCACGGAGCGTGAAGGAATTCGGCGCGGTGTGCGATGGGGCTACAGATGATACAAACGCGCTGCAAGCCGCAATCAACTATGCGCAGACGCACGGAGTGGCATTGACAATTCCGCAGGGAACCTGCAAGACGCAGACGCTGATATGGCACGGAGAGTCGATTGGCGGATTGGGCAAGCAGGTGTCGGCACTGATGGGATTTCCGGGACAGGACGTGCTGGCAACAGCGACGGACAGTGTAAATCTGCTGGCGTACACGCGGATCCACGATCTGACTATCGATGTGGATCAGAGCGTGGATGTGTCTTGCTCCGCGGCGATGGGACGGACACCGGCGGGGAGTTGCACAACGAGCCGGCCGCTCGAGAACAGTTCGATTTTTTCTCCGGGCGGTAACGGATTGAACGGGACGATTGGGACTGGTAAAGGATGGGCGGTAGGCAATTGCGCTATTGCGATGCCGGCGGTAACCGGGGCAGGAGGAAACGGCCTGCGTGTGGCAGAGATTGAGAATCTGGAGATCGTAGCCACGGGCGTGGATCCGATGGCGAACTATCCAGGAGCGCACTCGACGCACACTTGCGGCATGTACCTGGCGCAGTGGCCGCAATGGAGTGAATTCAGGAACATCGACATACGCGGTTTGAATACGGGTATTGCAATTCCGGCATTGCCGGGAACGACACCGGCGGGATTGAATGCGGACTCGAACCGGTGGCAGAACGTAACGATTCAGGCGACGCACGGGTTCACGGCAGGGGCGGGTTCGAATAACGTGCTAGACAACGTGGTGATGCTGGCGGGGAATTCGGCCGCAACAGCAGAGGCGCCGACAGGGTTGGTGCTGGATTTGACGGGCACGCAGCAGGGCTGGACTATCAGGAACGCAGCGGTACTGCCGGCATGGAACGCGGTGCAACCGCAACTGGCGGTGATGGCATCAGGCGGAGCGGTAACGGCGGTAACGGCAGGGCCGGAGCGCGGACTGGGGTTCGATCCTTATGGCACGCAGGTTCCATTGGCGTTCAGCGGAAGCTGCACGGCGCAAGGGACAGCTAGCGTAAACAGCGATGGTTCCATTGGGTCAATCAGCGTGACGCAGGGTGGGGCGGGCTGCGGGGGAACGACGAGTGGCAGCGTGAACGTGGCGGGGACCTGGGATACCGCATCGCCGGTGAATTTGATAGGCGGACAGAACATGACTTTCTTCGCTGGAAACCTGCTGAAGGGGAACGGCGGGTACACCGTGTGGAATGCGACAAGCTCGCAGAGTTATGGAACGCAGTTAGCCGGGGGCGGCGGGATACTGCCGGGTGGGGGAAGTTATTCCGCCCTGGTGGGAAGCAGCCAACCAGGGAGTGCCTACCAGGTGGAGGCGTTCCCCGGCGTGGACTTTGGAGCGAAGCTCCAGGCCTGCCTGGGTGCGTTGAGCGCGACTTACGGCGGATCGTGCGATGCACGGAATTTCAGTGGAACGCTGTCGATGGGATCGAACCTGACGATATCGAGGGCGAACACGACTGTGCTGCTGCCTTGCGCGACGATTTCGACTTCGAATCAATTGATCGTAACGGCGGGAACGAGGAATGTGACGCTGCGGGGTTGCGCGCTGCGAGGAGCGAGCAACGCAAGCGGCAGCCAGGGCGGAACGGTATTTTTGTATTCCGGAACGGGCGCGATGGTGCAGGTGGGAGACCCGACCTATGCAGCGGACACGCCGGGCTTTCATCTTGACAACGTGGTGATCAACACGACGGCCGCGAGCAGCGCGGCGGCGAAGGCAATTGTGGCGTACCGCACACAAGAGTTGGACCTCGAGAGCCTTTATTTACTGGGCAATTCAAACCAGACCGGCATGACACTGGATGGGACCGGGAATTATGCAGGCGGCACATTTTTTGACAACGCATTCAACGGGTTCCAGATAGCGGTGAATGCAATTGGGCATCAGATCCCGAATCCGGCCGCGACGGACTGGTTGAATGCGAGCACGTTTGTGCGGCTGCACATCGACTGTCCGACGACGGGGGGCAGCCCAATCGCGGGGACGATCGGAATCAATTTGGCGCAGGGCGATGGAAACACGTTTACCGGGGGAGATGTAGAAGGATGCAATACAGCACTGCACCTAGGGGCGAACGCGCAGAACAACACGATTGTCGGTCTGCGGAACGAGAACTCGAACAGCCAGGTTGTGGCGGATGCGGGCAGTGCGTACAACAACTGGATGACAGGTGGAACCATGTTCACCGGCCAGTTGACAGACAACGGCACACGCAACAGCTTCCTCGATACATTTCACCGGAGTTTCAACGGCTTGAATGGTGATTGGTATGGGAGCCAGAAGGACGCGACGATCACCAATCACTACCGGCTTGGAACGGGGACCGGGAACGAGCGCGGGCTCCTTAACCGGTACCAAAGCGACTATGGCTATCGCTGGACGATGGGACTGAGCGACGCTACGGCAGGCGAGCAGTTCTACCAGGTGCAGGATGAGCTGAACAATGTGTACAGGTTGTCGATCGGGCAGTATAACAACGGGCAGTCGAGCAGTAACAACCAGACAGTGATCAATGCGGCGGGGACGGGCGCCGTGGTGCTGAACGGCTCGAATAACTCGGGGACGGGCGGGGTGGTTTTCGGGTCGGGCGGAGCAAGCGAATCTACTGTAGCGACAATCAGCAACACGGGGAGCGGCCAATTCAACGGGACGCTGCAAGTGGGCGGGGTTTCAACTTTTACCGGTACTCCAACGGTAAAGAACCAAGCCGACGCGGAGATTGACGCAATACTTTGGGCGGGCTTGACGGCAAGCCAGAAGGAATCCTTGATCTACAAGGACTGGAACGGAAACAGCCAATGGTACATGGTAAAGGATGCCAGTAATAACTGGGCACTGAATTCAGCTATCGGCGGGTTGGACAGCATTAAAGCTTATCAAAGCACGAATAGCGGCGACACTTACATCAATGCTTCCAACGCTGCGGGAGTTGTGCGGGTGAACTATGAGACCGGGGCGGGCAGCGGCTTCAATATCTACGGCGGGGGGAGCAGTTCGTTGTATGCGAGCTTTACGGGAGCGACGGCCATCAAGTTCCCAGGACTGGCGGCGAGCAGCGGGCATAACTGCCTGCAGATCGATAACTCGGGATATATCAGCAATACCGGATCGGGCTGCAGCGCCGGGGGCGGCGGCGGGACGGTCAACGCAGGGACGACTGGGCAGATAGCTTATTACACCTCCAATGGCTCGGCGTTGGGGGGCACGAGCGCCGTTCCAATCACGTCGGGAGGAACGGGTGCAGCAACCGCAACGGGAGCAATATCGAATCTATTGCCTGGAGTAACATCGGACGCTGCCAATGGCATACATAGCACTGGGAGCGTGGCTGCCGACATAAGTGTAGCCGCACCAAGCGTGACAGCATCTCAGGTGTTAAACACGAACGTAGTCAATCCGCCAACTACGACAACAATCCCTGGTCACAGCATAATAGCCTCCAAGTCCGATTACTTGAACCTCACGGCCTATCTGCATCCGGGTGCTGGGTGGGGTGGGGGTTATAACTATCTTAGTTTTCAGCAGATGGTTTCCAGCACACCGGGCGTCAACATGGGCAATCCGGCAGTAGGGCAAGGAGGCTGGTCAAGTGCGTTTGGGCAGGATACGCATATTACCCATTTGGGCGCGGGGCAAGCCTACGGTCTTCGCCTTCAACAGACTCAGGCCGCGCCGGGTGATAACCTCGCGGCGTACTTCTACAATTACTGCTACAACGGCGCGACGGGAACCTCGGATCAGGGATGCGCGCTGGTGGATATGACCGGCGGCGAGGCTGGAACCACGTTTCAAGGCTCGGTGTCGTCCATGGCCAGTGCGACTTTGCCAGCCTTCCCGACTCAGCTAACAGTAGCCGCCACGCAGGACGCAGGATTGCAGGGAGACGGACGGTATCTGATCGACAAGGCCAATTCAACAGGCACGAGCAAAGCTGTTGCCACCGGCTATGTAACAGCGATTACACAACCATCGGGCCAAACTCCGGGGTCTTTTACTATCGGTTCAACAATAACTCCCTCAACAGCGTGGGGGTCGCTGGCAAGCAACGTGGCAACTCCATTTGGAGCCAACGCGGGGATCACGTTCACGCCGATGACGTTCAACGTCAACATACTCGGCGGGACGGGAACATTCAACACATCGGAGTTGTGGTGCTTTATCGGAGAGTTCGTCGAGCAGACCCGCGCTACTTCGGTCGCAATTGCCGGCAGTGTGGCGACGGTCACCGTACCTCTGCGGCAACCGCACGAATCGGGGTCGTGGGTCATGCAGGGCGGCCCGTGCGGGACATTCATCGACTTCACGGCCAATCAAGCCACGGCCAGCACGTTGCTGCGCTATCCAGTGCCTATCCTGGGAGCAACAAGCGCGAACACGCTCGAATTCGCCAGCGCCATGCTCGGCAATGGATACCAGGGCTTTTATTTGGGCAACCTCACAATTGCCCAGTACGGCGCCAAGAACCTCTCGAATACCGGGGGAGTTTTGAAGTTTCAGAATACAGGCGTAATTTATCCGTTCCAGGCCAACATCCCAATCATTACTTTCTCGGGCTTTACGGGCGCGGATGCCATCTTCAACGGTCCCTGCTACAACACCGCTTATAGCACGACACTGGGCTATCTTACCTGCACGCAGACGGCCAGCATTGGCGCATCAAACAGCACCACAAACGGCTTTTTTGCTGTTGGGGATACTCCGTATGGCAATGGAGACTTTACCTTGTGGTCGGGAGCGGAAGTAATCGACGTGCAGAACGAAGCGCAGACTCCTCCAACTGTAGATGGAACGCTTACGCTGGAGCCGAATAACATGCCGCTTGCCGTGGGCGACGTGGTTGAGGAACCGCATCATTATGCGTCAAAGAACTTTCTCTCGTACGATGCACTTTCTTCGTACATTCCAAGCACGGGCGCTTGGGGTACGGGAGGTTTTTACGTCGGTTTCAACGGGGCTGGTATCGTAGGCAGCTCGAACGTCTTGCTGACCTCCGCAGCGCCGGGGGCTATTGAGTTCAATAACAATAATCCTTCAGGCATGTACCAATACTGGGGAGGCGTCCCTGCGCCGATTGGAGGGTTGCAGCTAGGAGGAAGCTCGCCGTGGCAATGGGGACTGGCGATGCACTCGGCTCCGCAGGTCGGCGGGTATGGATTGTGGATGGGAAAGCCGCTTTCGGCGACGGTGAACGGGGTTTCACTGGGCGGAGTTACCGATCCAAACTATTACTACTATGTGTTCGGGTCGTATGGCACCAATGCCAATCTATTCGACCAGTTGAAATTCACACCTTACACCGATTCGTACTCATGGACATTTGGCAACTGCACGCTGACCATGAACTCAGGCACGACGAATGCCCTGGCAGCGGGGCTGACTCCTGGCATCAGCTCCAGCGCGGCGTGTCCGTTCATTGTACCCGCTGGCTCACTGACCGGCACTGTGTTACCAGCGCAGATAGGCACAGGCACTCCAGCGGCGGGTAAATATGTGGACGGAGGTACGGGAGCTTGGACCGCGCTGCCCGGTGCCGTGACCGTACCTGCTTCCGCGTCTCTGCTCGGCTCCACATCCGGCTCGGCGTTGCAGGCCATTACTCTGGGCGCAAATCTGAGTCTCGCGGGCACCATACTAAACGCTTCCGCAAGCGGGGCTAATTACGGTGTTCCGTTCTGGCTGCAAAACCTTGGCACGGGCGCAGACGGGGCGCTCAGCGTAACTACAACGACTTCCCTTTATGGTGAGAAGTTCTACACCAGTGTCAATGTGGCTTTTGGCGGCGTGCTGACGGTTCCGACCTCGGGATGCTGCGGTCCTTTGGCTCTGGTAATCCATGCAACCGGCACCTGCACAATCGCGGGGACAATCAATGCCAGGGGTGTGGACAATGCAGGCAGTAATCCTATTGGCGGCGGTGGCAGTGGTGGAAGCGGCGGCGGTACTGCGGCAGGGACAGCGGGCACAAGCACATATCTTGCCGCTGGTAACACTGTTCTCAATGGGCCGGGCGGGACAGCCGGGGCAGCAAGCGGCGGCAACGGCGGCAATGGCTCCGCTCCGAACGCGCTCACATCCAAAGCGCTGCTTAACTCCGGCGGCGGAGTTGACGGATTAGATTTTGGCGGTGGTAGCGGAAAGGCTGGCGGTAGTTCTGGCGGTGCAGCAGGAATAGGGGGCAACTCCGTGATTCTTGACTGTGCGGCTATCACGGGCACGGACGGGGCACACACAGGCACCATAGATGTGAGCGGCGGTCCCGGTGGAAATGCGACGGGCAATAGTACCGGTGCAGGTTCGGGCGGCGGCGGGGGAATTGTGATCCTCTCATCGAGAGCGGCTATTGCGACTCCTCCTGCTATCTACATAGGCGGCGGGGCTGGAGGTCTGGTTAGCGTACCGGAGGCCGTTACTACAGGCCAATGCACGACTCCGGCAAAAGCCACGCTTGCGGTAAGCGGGGGCGCGCTTACAGGGGCCTGCACGGTTGTCCAGGCGGGTACGGGATGCGCTCCGACGGCTCCCCTTGCAGTATTGGGCGGCGGCGGAACTCTCGGTACGGTTACCGGAACCTTCAGCGGGGGATCGCTCACTTCCTGCACTCTCGGTGCAGGAGGGTCTGGATATACGGCGGCAACTTACACAACCGCCGGAACCGGCGGAGATGGCGGGCCAGGACTCACGGGGACATACACCGGCTGGTAATTAAGCAGTAACCTACACGTCTGCGGGAACCGGCGGAGATGGCGGAGCGGATTGGTAGACGGAGTTCCAAACCTGGTAAGGGAGCAGAGGAGCGACTGGGCCGGTCGTTCCCAACACCGAGGGCGCCGGCGATCGACGCCTAGCTTATTCGCAATGGCTTGGCCAAGCGGGCGGGAAACTCTCAGGCTAAGAGCCCGCTGGCCAACGGAGTATTTCCTCAATCCGAAGATCCGCGCCCTTCGACGCAGGGACCTTTTCAGGTCCCTGCGATCACAGAAGAAGTTATCACTTACCGTCATGTTGAAACGGAGGGTCCGTGCCTGTAGCAGGATTGGGTCACTCAATTGAGACGCAGAAGTGGGCTCTCTATCCGGAGGAGCTAGAAGGGGAGGAGCTGGAGCGGTTCGGGGCGATTCTAGATCAACGTCCAGCGCGATTCAAGGGCCTGACCGTGGGCATGGCGCTGGCCGAACTGCTATTGCAGGTGAGAACGCGCGAGGGAAGGACGGCGCCGTTGCGGGCAAATGCGGCGCAGCGCGCATTTGAGAGGCGGCGGGGCGAGCGGAACATTGTNNTGACGACCTGGGCGGCGGCGCGATTTTTTTTGAAGACGATTACCCAGCCGGGAACGCTGACGTTGGAGGTGGCGCACACGCAGGAGGCGGCTGAGGAGATTTTCAGGATCGTGCACCGCTTTTTGGACTGGCTACCGGAGGGTTTGCGGGAGGGGCCGCTGGCAACCTCGCGGGCCAATGTTCGGCAGATTGTCTTTCCGGCGCTGGACTCGCAGTATCGTGTGGTTTCGGCAGGCGACCGCAATGCGGGGCGGGGTCTGACGGTGCAGAACCTGCACTGCTCCGAGCTGGCGCGCTGGCCGGGGGACCCGGCGGAGACGCTGGCGGGGCTGAGGACGTCGATGGCGCCGGGGGCCGAGTTGATATTGGAATCGACGCCGGACGGGGTGGGGGGCTGCTTTCACGAGGAGTGGCAGAAGGCCGGCGAGACGGGGATGGTGCGGCATTTCTTCCCGTGGTGGATGGAACGGCGGTACAGGGCTGCTGCGGTGGACGAAGCCAGCTTGAGTGATGAGGAATGCGAGCTGATGACCAGGCACAGGCTGGATTTGGGTCAGGTGGGTTATCGGCGGCAGATTCGGGCGAACTTTCGCGGGCTGGCGCGCCAGGAGTATGCCGAGGACGAAGAGAGCTGCTTTCTTGCCAGCGGGAATTCGGTTTTTGAACTTGATGCAGTGGAGGCGCGGTTGGCAACGGCGCCGGAGCCGACAGAGAGACGGCGCAATGGCGAGATGGAAATATGGCTGCCGCCGCTGAAGGGCAAGGAGTACCTGGTAGCGGTGGATCCGGCGGGAGGCGGCAGCGAAGGCGACTACTCCGCAGCCCAGGTGCTGGAACTGGAGACCGGGTTGCAGTGCGCGGAGTTTGCCGGGCATGTTGGAGGCCTGGAACTGGCTCGGCTGGTAACCGAGTTGGCTGCGGAATATAACCAGGCGTGGCTGGTGATAGAGAGAAACAACCATGGGAATGGAACGTTGGCGCTGGCGGAGACGGTCTGCAAATACAAGCGGATTTACCAGCAGGGAGGGCAGGCGGGGTGGTTGACCACGTCCATGAGCCGGCCCGCCGCGATTGGGCGGCTGGACGCAGGCCTGGTGGAGCGGCCTGAGTGCTTTCAAAGCCGGCGGCTGCTGGGGGAATGCAGGAGCTTTGTGCGCTTGGTGAACGGGAGCATGGGGGCGCGGGCTGGGACGCATGACGACCGGGTGATGGCGATGGCGATCGGGCTGGGGGCGCGGGCGGAGTTGGAAAGCTAGTGGACAGTGAACAGTGGACAGTGAACAGTTATCACTGACACTGCATGCCTATGTGCCTCGCTGCGAATCGCTCTTACGGGCTTTGTGGCTGATCACTGTTCACTGATCACTGACTACTGCTTTGTGACTGACCACTGACCACCGACCACTGATCACTGTCCACTGTAGTGGGTCTCAGCGCTTAGAATTCGACTAGGAATCCAGAGAAGGCGGGGCGCGGGTTGGCGGTACTGGCAGTGCAGCATATCCGGCGGGTGCGGGGCGGGGCGCAGGGCCAGTTGATGCTGGGCGCGGATGGCCACGTTTACGTGGTGAAGTTCCAGAACAATCCGCAGCACATGAGAGTGCTGGCGAACGAATTGCTGGCTTCGCGGCTGGCGGCGGCGGCCGGGTTGACGGCACCGGAGGCCGAGCTGGTGGATGTGTCGAGCTGGTTGGTGGAAAACACTCCTGAGCTGGAGATCGACCTGGGGAAGACGCGGGTTCGATGCCAGCCGGGGCTGCAATTCGGTTCGAGGTTTGTTGGAGGACTGATGCCGGGACAGGTGGTGGACTACCTGCCCGAGGAACAACTGGCCGAAGTGAGGAACCTGGGGGAGTTCGCAGGCATAATGGCGCTGGACAAGTGGACTGGAAACGCCAATGGGCGGCAGGCAGTGTTCACGCGCAAGCAGCGGGAACGGCGGTACCGGGCGGTATTTATCGACTACGGGTATTGTTTTCACGCCGGAGAATGGAAGTTCGAGGATATTCCTCTGCGCGGGGTCTACTATCGCAACGATGTCTACCAGGGGATCGCAGGGTGGGAATCGTTTGAACCCTGGCTTACGCGGCTGGAGACCATGGCGGCCGAGACGGTGTGGGCGGCGGCGAACGAGGTTCCTCCAGAGTGGTACGGCGGCGACCTGACGGAGATGGAAGCGCTGGTGGAAAAGCTGCTGGCGCGACGGAACAAGATCCGGGGACTGATTGAGGATTTTCGCGTGTCGGATCGGAAGCCATTTCCAAAATGGGGAGGGGGGGAAAGGAAAATTGAGGAAGACGGTTGGAAAGAGACGAGATGGGGGACTAGCATCGTGGGGAGAGTGAATTGAGGGGATGTAGGCTGAGATGTAAGGTCCGGGAATGAATAGCTGCTGAAGGCCCAGGAATGAACAGCGGGAACGGAAGACGAGCTTGCGAGTTTCACCTGCTCCGGTATGTGCCGGATGCGGTGCGGAACGAGTACGTGCATATTGGGGTGATACTTCGCGAGCAGGGCAGCAAGGATGCGGCAGAGGTGCGATTTACGCGCGATTGGCGCCGGGTGCGCTGCCTCGATCCGGATGCGGATACGGCTCTGCTGGAGGGAATGGAAAGCGAGCTTCGGAGACGGTTCCAGGCCGAGCCGGACGGAGATTTGATGCGGCGGCTGGGCGAGTCTCTGTCGCTGAGCGTGCAGATGACCGAGCCGAAGGCCTATCTGGCCGAGAGCCTGCCTGCGGGGATGGAAGAGCTGATGCGGCTTTATGTTGAGCCGCCACCCAGGGAGCGAGTGCCACGGCTGAGCGGGCGGGCGGCGATCCAGGGCAGGATGCGGAGCGAGTTTGAGCAGGCCGGGGTATGGGACCTGCTGCGGAAACGCATTGCCGCCTCAGAATACACGCGGCCTGGCGACCCGCTGCGGATCGACGTGGGGTACAGGCCAAATGGGTTGATCAGGATGTTTCATGCGGTGAGCCTGGAGCCGGGGGTGGAGATGGCCAAGGTTCTTGCGTTTTCAGCGGCGGGGCTGCGCGAGGGCGTGGAACGGGTGGAGAAGGCAAGCCTGGAATTGACCGCAGTGATTGAGCCGGCGGCGAGGGTGGGTGCGACCAGCGAGGAGCCTGAGCGGCTGGAGATGTATCGATTTGGCGTGGAAACCATGGAAGAGCACCAGATCAGGGTGCTGACGACCGCGGACCTGGGCAGGGTGGCGGATACGGCGCGGCGGGAACTTCGGGCCTGAAAGGCTTTGGACAGTGGTCAGTGGGCAGTGGTCAGTAAAAACGGCGGGCTTTCAGATGCTTACAAATTGCGAACCGAGTTTGCATATAATTTCCACGCTTTGAGGTAGGATGGGTTTTGTAAGTAGATAAGCAGGTTCTGGAAGCTTGCGGTTGGAAGGTAGTGACTGCAGGAACGTGTTAGTCAACGCAGGGCTGTTCACTGATCACTGTCCACTGTTCACTGCTTTTGAATCGAGTTTGCATATAATTTCCACGCTTTGAGGTAAGATAGATTTTGTAAGTAGATAAATGGTTCTGAAAGCTCGCGGTTAGAAGTTAGTAGCTGAGAGTTAGTAACTGCCAGGATGTATTGGACGACAGGGGACCGAAGACTGTCCACTGTTCACTGACAACCGATTTTTCACAGAGGCATGACCCATTCAGGGGTTGTGCCTTTTTGCTTTTCAGGGCGACCAAGAAAAGGACGATGCGCATGAGGGTAGGAGAACAATTGCGGGGTATCTGGAGGCAGGCAACGAAGGGTGACCGGAAGGCGGATGT
The DNA here is from genome assembly GCA_003151985.1 of Acidobacteriaceae bacterium. Taxonomy (GTDB): domain Bacteria; phylum Acidobacteriota; class Terriglobia; order Terriglobales; family Acidobacteriaceae; genus Telmatobacter. Next base: position 2,695 of record PLZC01000319.1, on the reverse strand, counting down.
TGCGGCCGGCGCGGAGGTAGAGCGACGGACCCTGGCGCTGCCCGCGGTCTCAAGTCCTGTCCAGTTTCCGGGGCGTCTGCTGCCCAAACCGACTCCGGCGAACCTGCGCCGGTTCGCGGAGACTCCGGTGGTGCGGCGGGCGATCAACGTAATCAAGGACCGCATTGCGGCGATGGACTGGCAGGTGAGAGTGCGGCGCGGAGTGAGCCAGGGGGATGTGGCTGAAACAAGAAAGAAGCTGCAAGCATTGCGTCGAACCCTGGAAGAGCCGAATGCCGTGGACAGCTTTCGCACTCTGATGGAGCAGGTGATTGAGGATGCGTTGACCGGCGGGTATGGTGCCATTGAGATGGAGCCGACGGGCGACGATGACAGGCCGGCGATGTTATGGCCGGTGGATGGGGCTTCGATTCGAATCAATGCCCGATGGGACGGGCAACAGGATTCGCCCCGCTATGCACAGGCTCTGGCCGGGCAACTGGAGTCGAGTGCGGTTGAACTCTGCGACAACCAACTGATCTATGTGCGGATGAATCCGCGCAGCTTTACTCCCTTCGGACTGGGACCGTTGGAGGTGGCATTCGAAACGGTGAACCAGTTCATGAGCGCACACCGGTTCGCGGGCAAGTTAGCGGCAAACTCCGTAGCGCAGTATGCATTGTGGCTGAACGAGGCTTCTCCAGCGCAACACGATCGGCTTATCCGGTGGTGGCAGGACGAGATCGAGGGCACTGGGCGAGTGCCCCTGATTTCGACTGAACAGAAGCCGGAGGTTTTGCGGTTTGCGCAGGGGACGGATGCAGATCTCCGGCTGGCCTGGCAGGAATTTCTGATTCGAATGGTGGCCAACGCATTCGGGCTGCCTCCGCTGTTGCTGGGGCTTGAGGGAGACGTAAATCGATCGACGGCGGCGGAGTTGGCAGACGAAGCCTTTCGCGGGGCAATTCAGCCGTTGGCCCAGTTGCTGGCCGGTCAACTGACTCGGGACCTTTTTGCAAAGTGCATTGGATGGCGGGAATTCGAGTTTGTATTCAACGATCTGAACGCGAGGGATGAGGAGACGGAACTGGCGGTGCAGGTGCAATTGCTGCAGGCTGGAGTGCTGACGGTGAACGAGGTCCGGGCGATGCGGGGCCTTGCGCCATTAGTACGGGATGGGGTGGCGCAACTGGCGGGCGAAGAAGACAGGGACCAGGGAACAGGGACTAGGGACTAGGGATGGGTGGAGAGCACATGCGATTGGAAGCGATGGCGGTAAAGATTCCCCACGTGGACGGGCACCCCAACCGGGTGCCGTTCGAGGGGGTATTGACGGTGGTGAATGCGGCCAGCGACAAGGCGCCGGCCGGAGCGCGGGGGCATCGGGTGATGCTGACGCGCGAGGCGGCGGAGAAGGCGCTGCCCTCGCTACTCGGAATGGCGGTTGATTACAGACCGGGCTGGGATGGGCACGACGCCCGGCGCAAAATCGGCCTGCTGACCGAAGCAGACTTGGTCGGACAGCGGCTAGTAGTGCGTGGATTTCTCTACGCCAGGGACTTTCCCGAGGTGTCCGGGGCAATCCAGGCACAAGCTCCTCAAGCGATGGGCATGAGCTATGAACTGGCCGACGCACGCGTAGAAGATATGCGGGCCGAGGTATGGAAATTGACTCGAGTTACGTTTACCGGGGCGGCGATACTACTCAGGGAGAAGGCGGCCTACCGGGAAACTAGCTTCCGCATGGCAAGTTAGGTAATCAGCACGTTGGTAAGTTACCGAAGGCTCCGCATGGCGGGGCCATTTTTGCCAGTGGGTTAACTTGATTCTTTCAACGAATCACGATCAACAAGAAAGGGATGGCATGGAGAAGGTAGAGATGGACATTGCGGAACGGCTGGAGGCGGCGACGACCTTGCTGGAAAGAACGCTGAGTTGGCTGGAGGAGCGGCAAGGCGCCGGTGAGGTGGCAAGAATTTCAGCAACCGTGGAACAGAGCCGGCGGGAGGTGGAGTTAGCCGAAAAATTGGCCGCTGCCGAACGAGAGTTGGTGGAGTTGAAAGCCGCGGCTGCACCTGCCGTGCTGAATACACTGCGCAGGACCATACCGGCGGCTACCTCCGAAATGCTGGCGAAGCATGGCGTGGGGGACGGGCCGGTGGATGTGCGAACCCTGGATGCAGCACTGGCGGGGCTGAGCCTGGAACAGCGCATTGCCGTGAAAAGTCAGCTGCTGAGGGCAGGAGCGATCGCTTAAAGGGCAGTTCGTGATTTACAGCCTTGAGCGACTTGTTTCCAACTGAGAGCTGACAAGCTGCGATGAGGATTCGATTCCAACCCGAGAAGGAACCTCTGATTATCTCCTTGCTTTGAGATCACATCCCTCGATGGCTAAAGCCCACGTTGATTCGGTGCACTTGCGACGTAGTTTAGGCTGCGTCCTTTAGAGCCGGGAATTGTTAGAAGCTTTCGAAAGAGGCGGCACCGAACACATTTTATAAGATATACAACCCAGGCCAGTAACCGGCGGCTAACTAGCGGATGGTAACTGGACCACGAAAGGCCCCTTCAAGGGGGCGGAAAGAGCCTATGAACGCAACCTTTGCAGACATTCACGCAGCAGCGGATTTTATGGGGCCGGGCGCTGTCGAAGTTCCCCTTTATCAGACCGAGATTTTCGACATTTGCCGTCGTTCGAGCCCCTTCGGGCAGCGCA
>PLZC01000005.1 GCA_003151985.1 Acidobacteriaceae bacterium | reverse complement strand
CTTTATATGCGGTCACGACACTAGTACCCTCCGTTAGTTCCAAGATCGAACAAGGCTGCCCGCCGAATAGGTTAGGCTCTCCCTATGAGCATCTTCGATGAGAAGCGGGCTGAACTGGAGCGATACGAATTCATGATGGGCGTGGAACGGGGCAGGCTGGCCGTAGCTTTGGACCTGCTGACGGACTCACTGATTCTGATTGGCCAGCACGGAGTTTATTGTGAGTCAAGCCGCAATCCGGCCAAGCCGGCGCTGGACCTACAGGCCGTTTTGGGCGGCATGGATGGAGCCAAGATGCTGATCCAGTCTGTGATGGAAGAGCTGAGGGTGCAACGGGAGGCGGAGCGCGCGGAGAGCCCCTCGGCCGGTTGAACGCGCCCGGCTCCCAAAGTGCGATATGCTGGTACTGCGCGCCCGTAGCTCAGCTGGATAGAGCGAACGCCTCCGGAGCGTTAGGTCGGGAGTTCGAATCTCTCCGGGCGCACCAGATAACCTCTTTAGCTGCAATATTTACAACCTCTTCTTTCTTGGCATTGCTACCCACTATTTCTGCGCTGTGCCCGATTTTGTGCCCACCTATTTTAGAGAAGGCCTTTTCCATCGCGGCCTCGGACGGGTGAACATACCGCGATCCGATCGCGATATTGCTGTGACCTGCGATCTTCGCAAGGGTCCAGGCGTCACAGCCAGATTCTCCGAGGCGCGTCAGGAAAGTGTGACGCAAATTGTAGGGGATGAACCGCCTTACGTGAGGCGGCTTCTGTCCGGATTTGGCTGCTTTCCGTTTTGCCTCTGCCTCCGCTTCATCGCATCGTTCCAGGTTCTTTTCCAACCGCTTCTTTACCGTAGACTGCTCAAAGTGTCCGCTCTTTGTTGCAGAGGGCCATATCCAGCCCTCACAGGGCTTCTTTGCGACTTCCCAGCGATGTTCTAGGGTGAATCGTACTCGAGGGGACAGAAAGATAGTCCTGCGGGCGGCTGGTGTCTTCCCGTGAGGGATGAATAGGGTTCCGAACTGCCCGTTGCTCCAGTTGATATGCTCCCATCTCATCGTGTAGAACTCTTCGGGCCTGAGTCCAGTGTCAATGAGGCAGACAACGACATGCCCGATCTCTGGATCATGCTTTTCCGCGAGAGCGAGAAATTGGCGTTCCTCATCAGGTGCGACGACATGATCCCGGCGATTCTCTCCGGAAAGCTGTTTGATGGGGCGGACGGATTCAATCACGTCCCATTCGACGGCAAGATGCAAAGCCCGCCGGATCACGCGTAGGGTGCAGTTTACGTAGGAGATCTTCTTGCCCTGCTCCAGTCGCCTTGCAGCGAATTGCGAGAGGGCTTCATTGTTGACCTCATTCAGTCGAAGGGCCGACAACTGCTTGTCCTCGCAAATCACCTTTATGTTTGTCCGAAACCAGAACCATGTGTTTGGCGTGGTTGTTTCAAAACTCGACTTTGCCCAAGTTTCTACACGACTTTTGCAGAATGCGCCCAACGCGGGAATCTTTTTCCTCTCACGGATGCCAACTTCGCCCTTGGCAAGAGAAGTCCGGTGTGCTGCTTCCATTTGGCGGGCAACCTTGTCATTGCCCTGTTTGGTGGACTCCCGAATTAGCTGTCCATACCAAGTGAACTTGTACCAGTAGACTTTTCCGCGCTTATAGATCACTTCTCACTCTCCTTATTCTCTCTGGCACGCTTTGCGCGCAGCCACCTGAGCGCATTCTGCCTAAGCACCCATGAATTGCAGCCATCCGCTTCACAGATCTTCTGGTCTTTCCGTCCCTTTAGGAAATATGGCGTTTGGCAATCTGGATTTGCGCAGATGGCTGTCTTTCCGGCAGCTCGGTCACGCACCAGTAACAGGCAGACAAAAGTCCACAGGTTTTTAACATTGAAGACCAGCGCACCGTCGTCCGGATCTACTTGGACCTCAAAGCTCTCTTCATCGAACCTTGAGATTGCCTCAACCGCACGCCTGTCACCTGTTCTCCATACATATTTCAAAATCCCCTGAGACCGCGCATTGCTCAAATCGCGAAACTCCTTCGGACCGTAAAGGCTGTTCTCCGTAATAAGAAACTCAGCACTCGCTCCGCTTTCGACCTCTAGAAGCCATGTCCCGTTCACGGCCTTCTTGCCAAGCAGGCCGTAACGTTTAGAGAACGCGAGCATCGCCTTAGGGTCAATGATCTCGTTCCCCGACCCCGGAGTCGAAAGGGCGGCCAAATTAACAAAACGCAGGTGCGGGGGGTCTGTCCAAAGCAAGGGGTTGACTGTCACGCTGCCCGGCTTCGCTCGAAGCCGATACTCTGCTAACGCTCCAAAGAGATCCGGAACCAGAGGTTCAACTAATTCAAGGTCAATTGGCAGTTGCCAGTCGGCTCTGGCGAGACTGACAAAGCCGGAGGTGCCTTTCCGACCCTTCTGAGATTTCGATTTCGCCTGACGTGCCGTCATGATTTATCCTTCGCTACACATAAAGTGTAAAACATGTGCTATGATGGAGTCAAGTTAGAGAAATTCAGACTTACCGCGAGGAGATATTCATGGGTGCCAGCCAACAGCTCTTGACCGTCAATGAAGCAAGCGAAGTCTTGCGACTCAAACCATCCACCGTGCGTTCGTGGCTTCTCAAGCGCCGTGTGCCCTTCGTAAAGCTCGGTAGTCGCGTCTTTCTCAGGAGGGAAGACCTGTCGGCAGTCATCGCTGCCGGACTGGTACTCCCCATGATTCCGGAGCAGGGAGGTGTGGCATGAGTGGAAACGCTTCTCGTACCATCCCTGCGACACATGGCCCGCGTTTGGGTGACCATGTGTCAACTGGCTACCAGAAGGCAAGGGTCAATGTGTTCATCAACCCGGCGCACAGACATCAACTGGATGTCTTGTCTGCCGAATGGGATGTACCCCTGGTCGAAGCAGTCCGCCGCGTCCTGGGCACCGGATTACAAAGCATCATGCACGCCGATGATGCTCAACGATAAACCGTCAATTCCTTGGGCGAACCGCAAATCATCAGCCATCGTTCACCAAACTGGACAACAGGCTGCATCCACAACGAGAGGAACGTAACGAATGAATACCGAACGCTTAGAAAATAGCCCTGCACCGGCAATCCAGATAATGGACACCGATCCCCTGAATGCTCTTGAGAATGATTCCTTTCATTGTTCTTGGGAGTGGCATCTAGCGCGGTTGAGTTCTGTCTGCTCATTGATATATCCGTTCGCGTTCAGGTTGAGCGGGGGGAACGAAACCGAATTGTTGCACAGGCGCTTTTTCGCCTCTGCCGACTCTCTCGCCGCATATTTTGGGTACAGCGCATGTCAGGTTCGCAGGGGCCTAAAAGAACTCGAAGTGGTTGGGTTCTTTCAACTGATTGCCAGAAACAAATTCAAACCAACCCAGTTTAGGGTCCTTAGCCATAACGATTGGGCGTCAAAGCACAAAGGAAAATGCACGATGAAAGTTGAATTTCCATGGGCAGGTGAAGGCGATCCTCTTGGTCAGTCTCTTTGGAGAATGAGCGGCGGCCTAGTTAAGTTCGGGGATTTCCAAGTAAGAAATCTCCGCAATCTCGAAGTGGATGAGAACAAGATCGTGGATGAATTCTCAACCTTCTGGGAGCAGACGGGCAAGAGGATGAAGGCGGGAAATGTGCCCGCTAGTTTTTATATGGCCATGAAGTCCGCTAGTCAAGCTGCGCACAAATGCGCGGCCTAATTGTGCACATGTGCTCATCTATTGCTTCGCACCTATGCGGGGCTCCGTAGCGCACTGATGAGTAGCTAATAGTCCGAACGTAAAGGGCGAACTTGAGAGAGCGTTTTTAAATAGAGAGATACCGCCTACGCGGGGTTTTTCTCTTCAAACCTCATTAGAAGAAAACCTCGGACAAGGAAAAACAAGTTCACGGGATTCCGATCCGCTTGCAGAGGTTAGTCAAATCCTTATCCAGAAGGATAGACAGCAGAAATAATTGATTTCCGGTTCCGTTTGATGTCTGGATTTCAATTCTGCGTCGTGAGAAGCCGCTGTACTCGTATGGCGCTCCATTCGCCGCCCCGCGCGGTGGGAAGCTTGCGCTCATTCAAGCGGAGGCTAACCAAGGCACCATCGACGCATTGTGCCCGCGACCCAACCCCTTGGTGCATGATTATGAGACCTGGGACCAAAGTAAACGATCCGATCATCGAAGTCGAAACTGATTGCAGTTCAACTCCACACTCCAAATATCGCTCCAGTGCCTCCACTCTTTACCCTCCAGAGCATCATTCTTGTCAGCCCATAAATCAGGGTCTCTCATCGAAGCAGCAATGAGGTTCGCAGCCAAGTAGCAAAGCACTTGTCGTCGATCCCCCTCGAATGAACCGTGTTTGGCCTCGAATTGTTTCATAGTGATCTTGCGGCTCACGAAAGCGTTGTATTCATTTATCGCGTCCAAATAAACTTGACGCGTGGCAGACACCTTCTGAGCACCGGCAAACGGGCACAAAACAATCACAACCACGAGGAACACCAAGGCAAACTTCGTGTAAGTCGACTTCATTTGTCTTTCTCCTATCGACAGAATTGTACCCGGCACACAGCCTCTTGCTGTAGATTTGTAGGCACCTACATCTGTTGACATCTAAGGACGTAGACTTGTCGGGGACTGCTGGCGCGGCCCCCTCCTTCGATTGGCGTATAGTCACGTTCTCTCAATCGAGTCCGCTATTGCGGGAGTGTATCCCAAGCGTCTTCGTGGTTCATCGCCTGCTTGAAAGTGATACCAGTCATAGGGTAATCATCTGCACGGCCGAGGCGGGATAATTCACTTTCCACGTGTTGGTTCATATCATGCTGCGACAGGACAAAAAACCTGTTTGGCTGGCCGGTCGGAACGAAAGCGAGAATGTAGAACAAATTGTCTCGCTTTGCCTTACGCTTGATGACCCAGGGGTTGGCCCTATACAGACCTTTCACATCCACCAAGAACATCGTTTTTTCCTTCGGGCTGACAACCATGAGATCGGCTATCGGAGTCGAGTGACCTGATGTGAAGGCAACTTCATAGCCGCGCTTGCAGAGTTCGCTCCCAACGGCGAATTGCGCGGCCCACTGGGTTTGGTGCCCACGTGCCCTGCCTGTCCGCTTTTCACCAATTGACATTGTGCTCCATTATGCCGCACCCACCATTTCGACAATCAACCTAAGACTGGCTCTTCTTCTTCCGCGAAGAGACTCTCTGGGAATTCGTCAATTTCCGCTGGGAGTACCTCTCCAGTCTGTGCAGCCTTCAACCGAATAGCCTCACTCTCACGGAACTGTCTGGCTTCGGCGAGCTTCGTGAAGTCCACTTTTACGCCCTGACTGGTCGCGAAACTAGCAATGTCGTCAAGATTGGCACGGAAGAATTCCTTTCGGCAATTGACCAGATTCAAGCGACCAGAGGAGAACTGCCGATGCAAAGCGTTCTCTAGCCCCGGAGCATCCTCGGAAAACATCATGGCGTGGATGTCGAATCCAAACGGTACCGGCGCACCGCCAAGCTCCTGAACTCGATCCTCCGGGTCCAATCTCCGGGTCATTCCGATTTTGAAGACATTCTCGCCAAAGGAGCCGATGTTTGAGATCACGTATACGTGGCCCATCCTCGTAAGCTGAGCCATGGAAACGGCATGCTCCTGTTTCGCTTGGGCCTCCACCATTTTCTGTTCAAGTTCCTCAACCTTTCGCTGAATGGCCAGTGCATGCTCTCCACTTGCCTTTTGCAATTCCACTTTGGCAGCTTGCAAAGCTTTCTCTGCTCTCAGTTTCTCCGATGCAGCTTCCTTTTTAGCTCTTTCAAACTCTCTTTGGGCCTGCTCTTCCTCGCGCATCTGTTCCCGGATCGCTCTCTGTTCCTCCTTTTCCTCCTGTTTCTTGGTCTCAAATTCATGGGTCAGACGAAGTTCAGCGAGGCACAGCTCTAAGTAGGATGGAGTTATTGTGACGTAGTCGCCCAGCGTGTTGATCGCCGCGTACGCTTTCCGAATGCGTTCTTCCATTCGGGTAACATTGTTCCACTTTACCTTGGCTGTGGCTGCGTCGCATTCGCCATTGAATGCCCTCAAAATCAGCTTCTGCCTGAATCTTTGAACTGCTAGGTCCCCGACCTTTGTAGCTGCGGTCCCGTTGCGAGTCGATGCCTTCTTCAGCTCATAGACCTTGTCCAGCTCAGCCTTGTATCTTTCAGAAGCGTCGAATGAATATTGGGGTTTGTATACTCCGAAGGACATGTCCTCGGACTCTTCCTGCAGCAATGAGAGTTCGTGTTTCAGCCGGTCATATACTATCTTGGCTTCGGTATAGTTCTTGCCTAGCTTTGCAGCGTTCGCTTTAGCTTGATCAATGTCATGCGCCAGTCCTGCCTTTTCTTCCTCCAATTCCTTTCGCACTCTGTTTACTTCATCGTCAATTGATATGACGGATTTGAACCGCTTTGTCATCGCGAAGTTTTTCCCAGCAAAATAGACTGCAACCCCGGTCGCCACGACCGCCGTCAAAATGACCACATACTGCCCCATGCTTACCTTCTCACTAGAACCTCTTCATTTCGGCGCGGGTATGCACTGAACAGGGAAGAAAGGCCCATTCAGGGAGCAGCCAGCCTACCGGACCAGCCGCAACGCGACGCGTCGCACCGTGAAGTTCATCTAGAATCTGGAATATAGGATGATTGTAGTCCAATTTGGGTAATGTGGGAATCAGTCCATGGGCTATCGAGGTCACGACTATGACGGCGCGGTCACCGTGCATGTCGACAAGAGACGAAGAGGACGGACATCTGAAGCACGATGGCGATGGATGAAACGTCGTGCCGCGGTCGAACCAAGCATCGGACATCTGAAGAGCGAACACCGGTTGGAACGCAATCGGCTGAAGGGTACTGCCGGAAATGCGATCAACGCGATCCTGGCCGCCGCCGCGATGAACTTCCAGAAGCTCCTCAGAGCTTTTTGGCGCATTTTTCTGTTCTGCCTGATGAGCGTATGGAACGGGATGCTCACCCTGCAAGGCCCGCAAGCCCGCAATACTCAATTCCTATGTGCCTGAGAATCACTTTTTCAGGATCGACTCGGTTAGGCGCGGACGTATTTTGCAAGCAGGTCGTCCATTTCATCGCCGACGCCATATCCAAAATTGTGGCTGA
>PLZC01000053.1 GCA_003151985.1 Acidobacteriaceae bacterium | reverse complement strand
TTGCGATCAAGCACGTTGGGCGCAATCGGCAACTGGTGCCGGCTGTCGGTGGTGACCACGCGGAAACGCCGCTTGCCGCGCGCCTGAATGCCGTGCTTCTGCATCAGTCGTTGCACCCGCAGCTTGCCCACGCGAATGCCCTGCGCCCGCAGTTGCCGCCAGATGCGCGGCCATCCATACGCGCCGCGATTCTCCGCATAGACGGCGCTGATGTGAACCGGAAGTGCTTCGTCGCTGAGGTGGCGGCGCTTGGCAATATTCACGCGACGCGCCAGATGTTCATGGTAGCCAGAGACGCTCACCAGCAGCACCCGGCACTGCACCGAGATCGGCCAGACCAGCTTGTGGCGTTGAATGTGCCCACCCTGTTCGCATTGGCTGTGACGGGAAGAACCACCGCAGATCCTTCGCTGCGCTCAGGATGACAGAGTTTGTTTATTCAAACCGCTTCAATTCCAGTAGAGATTTGAGGTCTCCCAGGTCTCAGAATCGAGACCTGGGGCACACAGGGTGGTGGTATACCGGCGTCCGGAACAGCTACTTCTTCAGCGGCTTGCGGGCGAAGTAATAAAGCGAGAACGCTAGCGCGGCGAAGGCGGCTACGGAGAAGATGGGGTTGTCGGTCAGGTGCATGTGGATGGGATTCGGGACGTTGAAGGTTGTGGTGTATCCCTTGAGCGCTACGCCGATGAGGCCTACTATGCCGCCGGCTGCGATAAGGCCGGAGGCAAAGAGCGAGCCGGGGGATACGTCGCCCTCGGCTTCGGCGTCGCCGCCGGCTTTCTTGACGGCGGAGTCAACCATCCAGCGCATGACGCCGCCGACAAAGATGGCCAGCGTGGTGCCGATGGAAAGATACGCGCCTACCGCGAAAGCCAGCGACCGGATGCCTAGCAGTTCGACAGTTACCACGATGGAGACGCCGAGCAGCACCAGGCCCCAGGGGAGCTTGCGGCTGAGGATGCCGTTGATGACCGTGGCCATGAGGCGGGCCTGCGGGGCGGGGGCCTTCTCGCCGCCGATGCCGGGAACCCACTGGACTTCGATTTTTTGGGTCGTGGGCGAGTAGAGGTATTTGCCGTCGGCCAGCTCAGAGGAGCCGAGCGCGTTGAGCACGATGTACTCGCTTTTTTGGTGCATGGTGGTGGTTTTGTCGGCGGCGATGACCTGGAACTGGTCGTGCAGGCCGCGGGGATTCTTCTGCTCGCTTACGCCGGAGTGTAGCGCGGAGAGGTCCCACACCTGGGGCGCGGCGCGGAATTCCTGGAGCGCTTCGTTCATCAGGTTCAGCGTGAAGCCGATGGCTACCGTGGAAACGACGATGCCGATGAGGAAGGCAAAGCGCTGGTTGCGGGGCGTGGCGCCGATGAGGTAGCCGGTTTTCAAGTCCTGCGAAGTGTCGCCCGCTTCGGCCGAGGCAATGCAGACCACGCCGCCAATGGTAATGGCCAGCGCGCCGAAGGCTGGGGTGGTCCAACCGCTGACCAGGAAGATGGCGGAGGTGGCCATGAGGGTGGCGATGGTCATGCCGGAGATGGGGTTGGCGGAGGAGCCGATGAGGCCCACGATGCGTGAGCTGACGGTGACGAAGAGGAAGCCGAAGAAGACGATGAGCAGCGATGCGGCCAGGTTCTCAATGGGGCCCAGTTGCGCGCCCGGAACCGGCTTGAAGTAGAGGAAGAAGAACATGATCACAACCAGCAGTCCCGAGCCAACGACGGCGGTTCCCATGGAGAAGTCCCGCTCCGTGCGCAGGGGCTTGGCCGCCGCGGCGGTGCTGCCGCCACGCATGTGCTTGAATCCTGCGCTGAGCGCGCTGATGATGGTGGGCATGGTCTTGAGCAGCGTGATGAGACCGGCTGCCGCAACCGCTCCGGCGCCCATGGGGCGGATGTAGGTGATCCAGAGATCGCTCGGGCCCATTTGGGAGACGGGGACGGTGCCGGGGTAGATGGGGTGGGCGAGGTCCTTGCCGAAGAAGTAAATCAACGGCATCAGAACCAGCCAGGAGAGGACGCCTCCGGCCAGCATGACGCCTGCGGTGCGGGGGCCGATGATGTAGCCCACGCCCATGTACTCGCTGGTGGCGTCGGCCTTGATGGAGGAGCCTTTGAGCGTGTGGTTGGGTCCGAAATCGGGGCGGAACTCCGGGGTGCCGGGCCATGCGCCGAAGAGGTTTTCGTTCTGGAAGAAGGTGTAGAGGCCGCCGAGGCCGAGTCCGAAGAAGACCCGGCTTGCGAGCGCGCCGCCCTTTTCGCCGGCTTTGAGGACGTCGGCGCAGGCGGTGCCTTCAGGGAATTTGAGGTTCTCGTGCTCGTCGACAATAAGCTGCTTGCGCAGGGGCACCATGAAGAGTACGCCGAGGAAGCCGCCGATGAGAGCCAGCATGAAGATGCGGGCGTATTCGAGGTCGAAGCCCAGGAAGATGAGCGCGGGGAGAGTGAAGATGACTCCCGCGGCGATGGACTGGCCGGCGTTGCCTGCGGTCTGGACGATGATGTTTTCGAGGATCGAGGCCTTGCCGAAGGCTCGCAGGATGCTGATGGACAGCACGGCGATGGGAATGGAGGCGGCTACCGTGAGGCCGGCGCGCAGGCCGACATAGACCGTGACAGCGCCGAAGATGATGCCGAAGAACGAACCGAGAAGAACGGCGCGAATGGTGAACTCCGGGCGATTGTCACTGGCCGGAACAAAGGGCTGAAATTCTGGCACGGATAGCCTCCAAAATGGGTGCGAGCAGTTTTGCTGAAGTTTCCCTGAAGGGGGAGTGTAGCAGCCAAGGGGGTGCAGGCGACAAGGGGATTGGTGTGTGTGGCGCACTTGGCGAAGAGTGATCGAACAGCGTAGGGTTGGGGAATCCCGCATTTTACCTGGATGGAGATTTTAGAAGCATGGTTTTGACCCAGACTCCAACTGCAATGATCAACCCGGATTTGGCGCGGACGCCCGTGCAGCGGCTGCTATCGCTTGACGTGCTGCGCGGCGTGACGATCGCCTTCATGATTATGGTGAACAACAACGGGGGGGCCGGCGCATGGGGATTTATGAAACATGCCCACTGGAACGGCTTTACGCCGACGGACCTGGTATTCCCGACATTTGTTTTTGTGGTTGGGGTGTCGATTGTTTTCGCTTACGAGGCGCGGCTGGCGCGGGGCGTGAGGCGCAGTGAATTGGCATGGCATACGGTGAAGCGGGCGGCGATTCTGTTTCTGCTGGGGATGGTGGTGAATAATTTTCCGTTCTTCCAATGGGCGAATATGCGGTTCTACGGGGTGTTGCAGCGGACGGCGGTTTGCTACCTGGTGGTGGGGCTCTTCTACCTGTGGGACAAGCGGGTATGGACCAAGGTTGTGGCGCTGGTGGTGGCGCTGGTGGGCTACTGGGTGATGCTGCGCTGGGTTCCGGTGCCGGGGGCGGGGATGCCGGGGCGCGATTTTCCGTTCATGGACCAGACGCACAATATGGTGTCGTGGCTGGACAGGATTATCTCGCCGGGGCATTTGCTGCTGGATGCGCAGGGCCACAATGTGCGCGATCCGGAGGGAATGCTGAGCAATATTCCTGCGATTGGCACGGCCTTGCTTGGTTTGCTGACGGGGATTTGGCTGCATTCGCGGAGGGCGGCTACAGGGGCGAAGACCGCGGGGTTGGCCGCTGCCAGCGTGGCTTGCCTGGCTGCGGGATATGTGTGGTCGGGGAGTTTTCCGCTGAACAAGAACATGTGGACGAGCTCGTTTGTGCTGGTGACGGCAGGGTGGTCGCTAGCCATCCTTACGCTGGCTTACTGGGTAGTGGAGCAACGGGGCTGGGGCAAGGGGAAGGGCAATTTGTGGGTGTATCCTTGGCTGGTGTTCGGGTCGAATGCTATTACGGCTTATATGTTCAGCGAGCTGCTGCCGGGGGTGCTGTATAACATTCACGTTGGTTCTGGCGCGGAGCAGACGAATGCGCTGTTCTGGCTGGGCTACCACACGTTTGGACTTATTCCCGATCCGGGGTGGGCGACATTTGCTTATTCGGTTTCGTTTACGGCGTTTTGTTTTTTGCCGGTGTGGGTGCTTTATCGGAAGAGGATTTTTGTGAAGGTGTAGGGGCAAGGGCGTGCCGCAGGGGCTAAAGCCCGGATGATTCCATGGGATTTATCGGCACGACCTGTTACAAAACCATTTGTCGACTCGGTTGTGGTCGTGCCTTGTAACAAAGCCTTTGAAGATCACGGAGGAGTTATGCGGAAACATAGAGTGGGGAAAGCTATGCCGGTGACGCTGGCATCGTTTTTGGCAGTTGTGGGTGCGGTTTTGTTGTGGCCGGCGAGCCTGATGGCAGAGAGTGTGCCGAGGCAGATTGCTGTTCCTCCTCCGCCTATGGGGTGGTCCTCGTGGAATGCGTTTTCGAATACTGTGGATTCGAAGGTGACGATGGAACAGGCCAAGGCCATGGCGTCGAACGGGATGGCGAAGGCGGGGTATCGATACATCAATATCGACGAGGGATGGTGGCTGGGCGAGCGCGATGCGGAAGGCAATTTCATTGTGGACGGGAAGGCATGGCCGGCGCTGGCTGCGGGCGAGCGCGTGGGGGACATGGGCAATATCGTGCGGTATATTCACGGGCTGGGATTGAAGGCGGGGATTTATACCGACGCGGGCACCGATGGATGTGGCACGGTTGGGCCGGACCTGGGGCCGAGTTATCCGAACGAAGGAAGCGAAAACCATTACGAGCAGGATTTTCTGCAATTCGCGATGTGGGGATTTGACTACGTGAAGGTGGATTGGTGCGGGGGGGACAAGGAGAAGCTCGATCCGGCGGTGCAATATGCGGAGATCGCGCGCGCGATTGCCAGGGCGGAGGCCATCACCGGCCATCGGCTCTATTTTTCCATTTGCAATTGGGGCAATAACAGTCCCTGGACATGGGCTCCGGGCGTCGGCGGCGTTGCCGCCGATATCTGGCGCACTGGCGGGGACATTGTCGCGCCCATCGTGGCTAACACAAAGAACGCCGATCGGAAGGCGGAGATTAAAGAGGTTTTCAGGGAGTTCGACCAGGCCGTACATCCCGAGGCGCAGCATACCGGGTTCTATAACGATCCGGACATGATGGTGGTGGGAATGCCGGGGCTTACGGAGGAGCAGAATCGCGTGCATATGAGTTTGTGGGCGGTGCTGGGCGGGCCGCTGCTGGTGGGTGCGGACTTGACGCGCCTGAGCGAAGAAGCGCTGGCCACGCTCAAGAATCCCGAAGTGCTCGCAATCGACCAGGACGCGCTGGGATTGCAGGCCACGAAGGTGGCTGCACCGGGAACGGGGCTTGAGGTTTGGTCCAAGCGACTTTGGGCGGGTGGATCGCGAGCCGTTCTACTGCTCAACCGGACGGCGGCGCCGGCTACGATTCCGGTGCGCTGGAGCGAGCTTGGGTTGCAGGATTCTTCGCCGGCCAAGGTGCGGGACGTGTGGGCGAAGAAAGATCTCGGGGCGCTCGATTCCTACTCTGCGACGGTGCCGGCACAGGACATGGTCCTGCTGTTTGTGAATGGGAGCGAAGGGCCGCATGCAAAATACGAAATGACTCGCGTGGCCGATGAGCACGGTGCGGCGGTAGTAAGGAATCAGCCGGTGACGTTTAAGGGCGTAGGTACGCATTTCACGGTCGCGCCGATTGCGATTTCCTATATGAATCCGGACAAGACGCCCCGCCTTGCCGAGTTGCGGGTGAACGGGCGGATCGCGACACGCATTGCGTTTCCGCCGACAGGGGGCAGTTCCGGCACGGTGTGGATTGAATCGCTGCTCGACCGGGAGGGTGCGAAGAATGCTCTTGAATTCTCAGTGGAGAGCGACCCAGGTCCGGTGATTGAATCCATTTCGTTGCAGTGAACGGAGTTAGGCGAATGACGAGTGGGCTTCGAGGTTCGAGGCATCCCACCCTTGCCGCAAAAAACAAAGACGCGTCAAGGATGGGGCACCCGGCCCGATTTAGGTAATCAGTCGAGTGTGTCCGCTGGCGGCTTGACCGGGCGGAAGAGCCACAAATTCAAGAGGGTGAACAGCAGGCCGCCGACCGTGAATTTGAGCCATATGGGGGCTTGCGACGGAGAGAAGAAGCCTTCGAGGCAGCCGGCGATTATCAGAAGCGGAATGATGCCGGAGACCAGTTGCGTTGCTTCGATGCCGCCTCGGGCAATGGAGTCTTTCCAGCGCAAGGCGCCGGGAAAGAGCATGGCGTGGCCCAGGCGGAGTCCGGCGGCGCCGGCGATTAGGATGGAAGGCAATTCGAGCGAGCCGTGCGGCGCAACGAAGCTCCACAGGGCTATCGACATTCCATATTGATGACAGGCGGCTGCGATTACGCCCAGCATCATTCCGTTGACGTAGAGATAGAAGAAGGTTCCAAGGCCGAAGACGATGCCGCCGGCGAACGTGACAAAACTGACCGAGAGGTTGTTGGTTAGGATGGCGCTGGTGGCCATGGGGGCAATGCCCACGATGGAGTGGGTCCACATTTCGTGGCGCTCCATGGTGGCGATCATCTGGGGGCCGACAAAGTGACGCATGAACTCCGGACGCGAATTGGTGAGCGCTGCTCCGAGCAGGCCCCAGGCTACGGAGATGAGGAGCGAGGCGAGGACGAAGGCTAGTTGTTTTTGAAAGATGGCTGGATATTCATCCTTGAGAAAGCGATAGAGGGTGAGCAGATTGGTCTTGCGGCCGGAATAAATGATATGGTGGGCGCGAGCCAGCAATTGATTGACATGGACAGCATAGGTGCGGGCGGTCGTGTCTCGCCGGAGGACAGAGAGATCGGCCGCGACCTGGCGGTAGAGCAACGCCATCTCCTGCAATTCGGCGCGCGAAAGCTGGCCCAGGCCGCTTGCGTCGGATTGAGCCAAGAGAGAGGCCAGCCTGTCCCAGTGGGGCCGCCGCTTGTGAATCCACTGGTTGGAGAGGACTTGAGTCATGGATCGCAGTTCTGATCAGCTTAGCGCAGATCACCTGAATATAGATACGCCGGAACTGGTCAGTATCGAAATGCCGTTGGCGGGCATCGGCAGCCGGTTTATTGCGCTGCTGATCGATTACCTGATCTGGTTTGCGGGGATTCTGGTTCTGCTGGTGCTGTACGCATATCTGTTGCCGGGGATCGGCGCGTTCTCCAAAGTCTCGGCGCAATGGGCGCTCGCGCTGAGGATTTTTATCTTCTTTCTTCTCAATTGGGGATACTTCACGCTGTTTGAGGCGTTCTGGAACGGACGGACGCCGGGGAAAAGGGTGGCGCGGATTCGCGTTATCGAGCGTTCGGGGCGGGCCATCGGGTTGTTCGAGTCGATGGCGCGGAATTTGATTCGGTACGTAGACCAGATTCCATTTTTTTATGCGGTAGGCGTGATCACCATGTTTTCAACGCGGCAACATCAACGGCTTGGGGACCTGGCCGCCGGAACGTTGGTGGTGAGGGACCGGGAGCAGGAGAATCCACTGTGGGGCGAGTCGAGCGGGAGGACTTTTACTGCCCTGATATTCGGGCCTGGCGCGCCAATTCCAGAGCCGCATATGGCGTTCACTTTGACCTCGACGGGGATTGCCAAGTTGTCTGCGGCAGACTTGGAAGTGCTGGAGAGCTTCTTCTCACGGCGGCTGGATATGAGTCTGGCGACGCGACAGGCAATTGCGCAACGGATTGCTACCGCGATCCAGGCGAAGTCCGGGTTGGAACCACCTGCGGGGGCCAGTGTGGAGACATTTCTGGAGATTACGGCGCGGCAGCTTCGGGATGTGGCACGGATGGGATGAGGGTCAACGTATGGTGGTTTGTGGTTTCCCAGATCCCAAAATCGGGATCCTTCGACAGGCTCAGGACAGGCTCTGGGGCACCCGGCACCCGGCGGTAGAGGATCGGAAGAACGGGGGTTTCCTGGTTAATTCAATGACGGGGCGCTGGCGGACTTGGAAACGATGATTCTTTCCTGCGCGAGGAGATAGGCCAACGCCTTCTCCAGGCAAATGTGCCGGACTTCAACCTCATTGAGCTCGATTGCAGTCTCAATGGAGGAGGCCACCGTCATAAAGCAGTCAAGGCAGCGCGTATTGTAGGTGCCGTTTTCGTTTTGGGTCCGGCTGTACATGGATCCTCGGGGAAGCGAAGAAGATTTTACGATGCTAGCCGGTCGTGTGCTTCCCGGAAGTGATCAAGATCACGTATTGCTGTTCACGCGCCTCCGGCGGGAGACTTCTTTTTGGAGGCTCTACTAGAGCGTTGTTCCCTGATTGGAGTTACGGCGTAGCTGCCAGCATGGGCTCTGGCCGGTCTGGGGGAAGAGCGAGACCGAACAGGGGACGTCCTGGGTGCCTAATGAGTCGATCTCCTGCTTGTTCCCCTTGAGGGGGATGGTCAGGTAGCTGTTGACGGTGACCTTGGAATGAGGCGAGCCACGGAGGCGGAAAACGGCCCAGTCCCCGGCGTAGACGACGATAAACCCCGCCACCAGCACCAGCACCACACGCTGCAACCAACGCATCATTCGGCAACCTGAACCGGCCGGGGAGCGCCTTCCGGCATGACCAGCTTCTGCGGAGCGCAGCAGGCGCGGTCGAGTTTGGCGTGGTCGGCTTGCATCTGCTTGTCGCTGCGTAGGGAAGCCAGCACTGTCTTCAGAATAGCCGCGGCGGCGGGATCGGCGGGGGGGCAGATGCGATAGTGCATCCACTTTCCCTCGCGGCGCGCGGCCACGATGCCTGTGTTGCGCAAGTAGGCGAGATGGCGGGAGATCTTGGGCTGGCCCTGGCGCAGAATCTCAACAAAGTAGCAGACGCAAACTTCGCGGCCGGCCATAAGGTTGAGCAGGCGGAGGCGGGTGGTGTCGGCCAGCGCGGCGAAAAGACTGGCCAGGTTGATTGGCTTGGTAGAGCAGCCCATCAAACAATTATATACGGGTTGACAAATATGAGCAGAAAACATATATTTGCCAAAGCGAATGTGAGGCGCTGAAAGATGGATACGAAAACTCTGGTGCGGGAAAAGTATGGTGCCGCGGCGAGACAGGTGAGAGATAGCAGCAGCGTTGCTTGTTGCGATCCAAGCCTGCGCTGTTGCGACCCGATCACGACCAACCTTTACGATGAAGCGCAGAAAAGCGGGCTGCCGGAGAGCGCGGTGCTGGCTTCGCTGGGCTGCGGCAATCCTACGGCGCTGGCTGAATTGAAGGCGGGGGAGACCGTGCTGGACCTTGGCTCGGGTGGCGGCATCGATGTACTGCTCTCGGCCAAACGAGTGGGGCCAACGGGCAAGGCGTACGGGCTGGATATGACGGACGACATGCTGGCGCTGGCGCGTGAAAACCAGCGGACGGCGGGGGTGGCAAATGTCGAGTTCCTGAAGGGCGAGATTGAGGCCATCCCGCTGCCGGACTGTTCGGTTGACGTGATTATTTCCAACTGTGTGATCAATCTTTCGGCGGACAAGGACCGCGTGTTGCAGGAGGCGTTCCGGGTGCTGAAGCCGGGCGGGCGATTTGCCGTTTCCGATGTGGTGGTGCGCGGCGCGGTTCCCCTTGAGGTGCGCGAGAGCATGCTGCTTTGGGTGGGCTGCGTGGCAGGGGCGCTGGAAGAGCAGGAGTACAAAGACAAGCTTGCCGCGGCGGGATTCGCAGGGATTTCGATCGAGGCGACTCGCGTTTATTCGGTGGAGGATTCGCGGAGCTTCCTGGTTGAGGCGGGGATCGATGTGGATGCGATCGCGTCGCAGATCGACGGCAAGTTCACGAGCGCATTTATACGAGCGACAAAGCCGGCCGGCGGGTGCTGCACGGGTGGGTGTTGCGGCGGGACAAATGCAGGCTGAAGGAGATTATGCAAAGGCCTTATAACATCCTGGTGTTATGCACGGGTAACTCGGCGCGCAGCATTATGGGAGAGGCGCTGTTCAACACGATGGGCGCCGGCCGCTTCAAGGCGTACAGCGCGGGGAGCCATCCGACGGGGCGCGTGAATCCATTTGCCATTGAACAGGTGAGCGCGCTGGGTTACCCGGTGGACAATTTGCGCAGCAAGAGCTGGGACGAGTTTGCGCAACCCAGCGCGCCCGAGCTGGACTTCGTCATTACCGTCTGCGACAAGGCGGCGGGCGAGATGTGTCCTTTGTGGCCTGGCCAGCCGGTAACTGCGCACTGGGGCTTTCCCGATCCTGCGGCCGTGGATGGCAGCGACGAAGTGAAGCGCGCGGCCTTCGCGAATACGCTGCGGCAGATACGGAGGCGGGTGGAGCTTTTTCTCAGCTTGCCTTTGGAAACACTGGACCGGTTGGCTATCGAGAAGAAGATGCGCGCGATTGGGCACGAACAGTTGTAGAGTCGTCTGGGTGTTGACCGAGGATTGGTGGAATCCCAGGTCTCAGAATCGAGATCCTTCGACAGGCTCAGGACAGGCTCTGGGGCACCCGGCAATTGCGCCCGTGTTGCAGAGGAGTGAATGGATGAATGACGACCCGCAACTTTGCTGCCCGACCCCGTTGCCGGGCCGCGCGAAGTTATCGTTTGTTGATCGCTTTTTGACGTTATGGATTTTCCTGGCGATGGCTGCCGGTGTGGTGCTGGGACGATTTGTGCCGGCGGTGCCATCGATGTTGCAGCGATTCCAGGCGGGCACGACGAATATCCCCATTGCTGTGGGGCTGATCCTGATGATGTATCNNGATGTTCGCGCTGGCGGTGATCTTTTTGCGCGGCTATCCGGAGTACAGGACCGGATTGATTCTTATCGGGCTGGCCCGCTGCATTGCTATGGTGATTGTGTGGAATGAGCTTGCGCGCGGGGACACGGATTATGCGGCGGGGCTGGTGGCTTTCAATAGCATTTTCCAGGTGCTCTTTTACAGCGTTTATGCATGGTTCTTTCTGGCCGTGCTGC
>PLZC01000225.1:32116-61673 GCA_003151985.1 Acidobacteriaceae bacterium | reverse complement strand
ACGGCGGCGGATATTCCACAGATTCTCACGTTCATCCAGGCGCTGGCGGCCTACGAACGCGAGCCGGACGCGGTGACCGCGACGGAAGCAGATCTTCTGCGCGATGGATTCGGCCCCAACCCCTTCTATTTCTGCCTGATAGCGGACTACGACGGGCGTCCGGCGGGGTTCGCGTTCTACTTTTTCAACTACTCGACATGGATGGGGCGGCCGGGACTGTACCTGGAAGACCTGTTTGTTCAGCCGGAATTCCGCGGGCTGGGCATCGGCAAGGCGCTGCTGGAAAAGGTGGCGGCCATCGCCGTCGAGAACCACTGCCCGCGGCTGCAGTGGGAGGTTTTGGACTGGAACACGCCGGCGATTGATTTTTATCGCGCCATGGGCGCCGAATTTCTGGACGCATGGCGCAACGTGCGCGTAAGCGGAGAGGCGCTGAGGCGGCTTGCGGGGGGGACGGTTCAGCAGGAAGAGGCGGCACAGTGAGAATTCGCGTGATTGGCGGCGGACTGGCCGGCCCCGAGGCTGCTCTGACCGCGGCTCGGATGGGCTGCCAGGTGGACCTTTATGAGATGCGGGCCATCGTGGACGGCGAGCCTCGGCTGACACCGGCTCACCGGACGACGGATTTCGGCGAGCTGGTTTGTTCCAACTCGCTAAAAAGCGAATCGCCCAACACCGCTCCCTGGCTTCTGAAGCAGGAGATGCGGCGGGCCGGGTCAGCTTTGTTGCGCATCGCCGACGAAACCGCTGTTCCGGCAGGTCACGCCCTGGCCGTGGACCGCGTGGAATTTTCCCGGAGAATTGGCGAGGCCATCGCCGCTGAACCGCTTATTCGTGTGATTCGCGAGGAAGTCACGCGGCTGGAGAATGACCCTCTGGGCCTGAGTGATGCCGGCGTGACCGGCTTGACGATTCTGGCCACCGGGCCGCTGACCTCCGATGCGTTGAGCCGCGAGATCGAGCACATTACTGGTTCCGGTCATCTGGCTTTTTACGATTCCATCTCCCCCATCGTTGATGCCGAGTCCATCGACATGGAGCGCGTCTATTTTGCCGCCCGCTGGGACAAGGGGACGGCCGACTATATCAATTGCCCAATGGACCGGGCGGAGTTCGACCGTTTTCTGGATGCGCTGCTGGCCGCCGAAGCCGCCGAGAGCAAGGAATGGGAGAAGCTGGACTACTTCGAAGGCTGCCTGCCCATTGAGGTGCTGGCCCGGCGAGGCCGCGACACGCTGCGGTTTGGTCCCATGAAGCCGGTGGGCCTGCGCGACCCACGAACTGGGAGAACGCCCTGGGCAGTGGTGCAGTTGCGCAAGGAGAACCTGCGCGCCGACAGCTACAACCTGGTGGGCTTTCAAAACCACCTCAAATTTGGCGAGCAGGCCCGCGTGCTTCGCCTTATTCCCGGCCTGGAAAACGCACGCTTCCTGCGCTACGGCCAGATTCATCGCAACACTTACATCCAAGCGCCGGCGCTGCTGGACGAGAACCTGCGGCTAAAGAAGGCGCCGTGGCTCTTGTTTGCCGGGCAACTTTCAGGGGTCGAAGGCTACACAGAGTCGATCGCCACGGGGCTGCTGGCGGGTATCTATGCCGCAGCGCTCGCTCGCGGTGAAGAGCCGGTCCCGGCGCCCCGCGCCAGCGGGATGGGCTCGCTGGTACACTACATTACCCACGCGGACGTGAAGGATTTTCAGCCCGCCAATATTACATTCGATTTGCTGGAGCCGCTGGAGGAGGAGCTGCGCAAGAGAGTCCGCGACAAGAAAGAGCGCCACCGGTTGCAGTGCGAGCGATCGCTGGCGGCGTTCGATGCCTGGTGGGCTGGAATGGGTGCGGAGACTGGCAAAGAACATCCCGCAGGGGCTAAAGCCCATTGATTTTATTGGCCTTATTGGCACGACTGGAGTCGTGCCCTGTTACAAAACCTTGCCCAATGGAGTTTTCCGCACCCTGTCCAGACGCGCAACCGGTCGGAAGTTAGCTGAGTTTCTATTTCCACGAACGTTCACCGTTCACTCAGACCAAACAAAAGGGCGGGCACCATGACGGTATCCGCCCCTTGAGTTAGCGCAACCAACGTTACTGGATGACGAACGTAAACGATGTTGTTCCGGTAATGGATGCGGTAGTTGAGTCTGTTCCGGTGACAGTGATGGTGTAACTTCCCTTGGGTGGGTCGGGAGTTACGGGGGTGGAATTGCTCCCACCACCGCCGCAGGCAGTCATGGTGAAGGTCAAAGCAACCAGAACCGCCATTCCAGCCAGCGCGCTCAGCTTACGTGAGTACCGCCCAAGGAATCCCACCAACAGCAACCCGCCAAAGGCCACGGCGAGCGGCGCAGGGTTGGTTCCCTTCTTTCCGGCAGGCATAACTCCACTCAGACGATGCAGCGGCGAGCCTCCCGTGCGTCGCAAAACCAATCCGCAATCTGCAGGCAGTGTGTCAAGAGTCATCTGGGTTGATGCGGCGGCTGTGCCTGAAACTACCACTGGTCCAGCGCCGCTGGTGGTGATGCTGGGAAAGTTATAGCAAAGGTTCGTCAGTGCCGTGTTATTGGATGTCGTAAAGGTGAGCAGCACCGTGCCCGTATAACCGCCCGCCGGAGTCACTGTGATGGTCTCATTCCCCGAAGTGCCTTGGGTAACGCTGAGAGTTGAAGGGGCTGCCGAAAGCTTGATGGTCCCTTTGCCCGAACTGGTTGCGGCCACCGTTACCGATTGAACCCCGGTCGAGGGTGAATGCGTGGCGTCTCCCAGGTACTGTGCCACCAACTGGTGAACACCGGCGGTAGCAAAGGAGGTGGCATAGGTCAGCGTACCGTTGGCGGCCAGTGTCTTACCCGTGATCGGAGTTCCGCCGTCGACCACCAGCGTTACACCGCCGCTGGGCACGGTTGCGCCCGTGGTGGATGTGACCGTGACGGTAAAGGTGTCGGAGACATTAACGTTTGGAGCGGCGTTGGCTGCGGTAACTGCGGTGGTAGTACCGATAAGGGTGCTTGAGCTCGCGGGCCATGCATTCGCCAGGTTGTTCAGTTCCACGGATCCGAGTCCGGTGACCTCGTCGTAACCGGTTCCGGTCGAGAAGCCGATTGTGCCGGTGCAATCAGGCGCGCCGGCATTGCATTTGTTATCGCCGGTTGTGATGTCGTGGAAGCCCGAGGCATACGTGCCGGCGTTGGAGGCCAAAGTGTAGAGCCGCGGGTTAATCAGCCCTTGTCCCCCAGTGTAACCGGACTTCTGGTTGATAAGAGCCAACATGCCGGCAAAGATGGGCGTGGCAAAGCTTGTGCCTCCGGCTATGTTGAGGTCCGCTGTTGCTGAGTCACGGAAGCCGGCGTTGCAGCTGGCTTGCTGCAGCGGCGGCTGCGTTGTATTCCAGGCGCTTTGGTCGCTGGTGCAGTAGAGATATCCCGGCAGGTTGGGCGAGGAATAGAGCGAGATATCCGGCACATATCGATGATTCGCAGTGGGAATGCCTGCAACGCCTGTTTGCCAGGCCGGCTTGGGAAAGAGTGTGCTGGCGCCGCCGCCGCTGGCACTTAGGCAATTGTTCGTTCCGCAACCCGCAAGGTCGTCGTTCCAGGCCACTTCCGGTATGTACTTAAGCGCGGAGTTGATGTTGTCTGTGGTGCTGTTGGTGGCGGGTCCCCAATACGTGCCCACTGCATCGTTGGCCGTAGTAATTGCGGTCCCGCCCATACCCGTGACATAGGGGCTGCTGGCCGGGTAGCTGACGGCAAGCTGCTGCTGCGTGGCAAGGGAAGGATTGGTGACGGTTGCGTCAGAAAAACATGCGGTGGAACCGCTATCGCCGGATGCGGCCAGGATGGTCTGTCCCTGGGTTGCGGCTTGCTGAAACGACGACTCAAGCGAGAAGCCGCCCAGTAACTGCTCGCATTGGCCGTAGCTGACGCTGATAATGGTTCCGATCTTCTGGTCGATCGCATACTGGAGCGAGTCGAAAGCTCCCGAGTTGGAATTGCTGCCTACATAGACGAAAAAGATGTCGGCGCCGGGGGCGATGGCGCTGGACCACTCGAGGTCGAGATCGGACTCGTTCTCGTCACCACTGAAGGTCGTGGAAGCTCCAGTGCCGGGCATCAACACGAGTTTCGGATCCTTGACGGTGAGGCCCGCCGCGTTTTGAAAGTTCTCAACGTCGGTGACAACGACTGCCGACTGGCCAATGACCGCGATGGATTGGCCGCTGCCATTGTTGCTTGCGGCGTACAGCGGCTTGATGTCGTATACGGTGGCGATATCTCCAGGGGCAAAAAAGACATTGTTGCTTTGGCTCGAGGTGAACGCATTGCGGGGGCGCGAATTCCTGTTCACCACCGCCTGGGACTTGGGACGAAAGTCATCGAGGTTGCGGATCGACAAGATGGCCGGCGCAAGCGCAGCGGGTACTGTCAATTCAGAGGAGGCAGCAAAGTGCTGCTCGCCCTTGATCTTGTAGTAGTGCATCTGGGTTGAGAACGCGTATTCCACCTGGCGCACCGTGCCGGAGAAACGGATCATGTTGCGGCTGCGGGCCACCGAATCGATAGAGAAGCCTTGTTGTTCCAGCCAGCTTTGCACCTTGTCGAGATCGGCCTGGGCCATGCCGAAGCGCCGGGCAAATTGATCGGGATTCAACCATTTGTGGTAGAGCGAAGATGAAGGATCCTGCTGGGCGGCAATGAGGGCATCAAGATCGGCCTGCTGTTTTGCCGTGCGGGTAAAGGCGATGCTGATGCCGTTCAACCTTTGATCCGCGGGAAGTCTTCCAGCGTCGAATTGGGGTTGCGCGAGGGGATGAAGCGAACCTTTCAAGGGGGAGAGTTCGGAGGAAGTGATCTCGGAGGTGAGCCGTGGAGCTACCGTTTGGGCGCCGACAGAGGTGGCAACCATCGAGCAGGCAGCGATCCAACCGCAGATCCAAAGCCGCTTTTGGGCGGATAGTGCAGGGATTGTATTCATGGCCGTCCTTGGGAAAGTGAAGGGTTGAAGGTTTCGGCGCACGAATTCCCCTTGCGTCAAGGTGAGATCGATGCATCGCCGGAAATCGGAGCTTGAGCCTGCCGCGAGCGACAGGAGGGAAAGCAGGGAATCCGCGAGGAGAAGTTGGGTGTTGCGGTTAGCGGGAAGAACCCCGTGACGCGTCACTCACCTATCCAACACAATAGACTCCGGAATCGGCACAAAGTTGTGGAAAGCTCTGCATTTACCCTTAGAATGGGCGATGCAGAGCACTTGAAATGCGAATGTGGCGATCTCATCCCGTACGCTTGGCAGCCCTCATCGGGTCAGTGGTGGGCTTTGGGAAGGCTTGGAATCTTCCATTGGAATTCATCTGCAGTTGTTCTTATGCTCTGGCCGGTTCTGGTGCCAATCTTAAATATTTGCACCAGAACCCAATCAAACGCCAGATGTACGGACGAGCCGGATTCGAAATTCTCAAAGCCAGGGTGAACCTGCACCGAAAGTGCGAAAGAGCCCTTTTTTGCGGTTTGTGTGGGGCCGCTTTGTATGCGTAGCGTTTGGAAAGTTTCAGGGCGATGTGGTCTGCGGAGGACGGCTCAGAGTCTGGAGATATTTCCGGTAGTCGTTGTAGAGAACTACCGTGGGTGGGCCGCCGGGAGTGATGCGCAATCCTGGCGCGTTGAAGATGCCCGGGTACTGGTAGCAGAGGATCTTTTCGAAATTGGGAAAGCGCTGCATGTCCTGAATGAGCCCGTCGATGGGACGCGGGACCAGAGCCTTGCCGTCAAAGAGAAACGCCTCCATATCCATCCATAAGTGGGCACCCGCTTTGTCAGACATGGATTGCCAAAGCTGGGCGGCTTGCTCGCCGGTAATGTCGCCGGAAGGCATGCGATGAAAGGCAAACGGGCAAACGATGTCGACATGCTTAAGAACGAGCGGCCAAACATCGCGCGACTTGAGCATGCCATGCGCATTGGGCGCCAGCATAACTGGCTTCTCCGGTGCGATGCGCCGGCAATAAGCCTGGAACTCGCGGAAGAAGTCGACGACCTGTTGCCGGTAGTGCATCTTATCCGCCTCCCCCTGGTCAGGGATGAGGCTGCCGTAAGCTTCCGCGGAGACATACCAGCCATAGAAGGATGGATGACGGCTATAGCGTTTCCATAGCTCCGCGGCCACCTGCTTGGACCAGGTGAGCGCGCCAGGGCTGAAGTCAAACCAGGCGTAGGCGCCTACGCCGAGAAAGACATTCATGTTGAGCCGGTCGGCTTCAGAGAGAATAGCTTCGATCGGGTCGTGAGCAGTCATGGACACCCGGCCCGAGTAAAGTGCGGAAGGATAGTAGGCGAGCCCGTGGTAGCCTTCAGTGTCCATGGGATGCGTGCCGTAGTAGGCCTCGTTGCGAAAGACCTCTTGAATCACGACCGTGTCCATACCGAGGTTGTGCATGCCGCGGATCTGCTCGCGCCAGTCGTCCCCGGTGAGCTTGCGAATGTCGGCGTTCCAGTGCCGGCCTTCTTCTTCGCTCCAGTGCACGATGCCTACCCAGGCGCCATCGATGGTCCGCGTGGAGCGAATGGCGGAAGGCAGCACCAGCAGTTCGCGCTCTGCACGTAACTGGTCCTGTCCACTGGTGGCGAAAAGAATGACGCTGTGCCGGCCTGCCCAGCCTCGCGTGGAGCGACGATAGAAGATCCCGGCACTCAAATGAGCAGGAATCCGCACCCGCTGCATGCGGACGCGAGTAGTTGGCGACTTCCGATCGAGATAAAGTGAAACCGTAAACCAGCGGCCGTGATCGCCGGTGTTCTCAACTGCGCCGCGGATGTCGAGCATGATCTTGTCGGTTACAGGCGACGGCGGAATCAAAGTAAGCCGGGCCAACTGCCCTTGCGCGGAGGCGAGACCCCAGCCTGTAACCAGATACAGAAATGCCACGCAGAAGAAGCGAACAAAAGAAGAATCGACTCCCCGGAGCCGAGGGTATTGCAGGCGCCCTCTGAGTCTGCCGGCCTGGGCTTCAGCCGGCGCTTTCATTGCGCGCGAAAGAGCGGATATATTCTGCAAGTCGAGACCTCAGAGGCTGGCTGCGGAAGAAATGGCCCACCGGCATCCGGCAGGGGGCAAACTAGAGGCCAGACTCAAACACGAGCGCCGCCGCTCCCTGCACGCCGGCGAAGCGGCCAGCCTTTGCAGCGCGAACCTGCGGCTGACGCTTGGCGCCGAAGTGCAACATTGCCTGCACCTGTCTTTCCAAATCCGGAACGAATTCCGCAAGCCCTTCAATGAGACCGCCAGAGAGGAGTACCACCTGTGGATCGACGAGATTGAAAAGATTCGCGATGGCCTCAGCCAGATATTCCGACAGAATCGCATAGGCCTTTTGTGCGGGAACATCACCGCTGTGAGCGAGACGGTTGATTTTCAAGGCGAAGGCGGCATCGTCGGTACACCCGTCCGGGACAGCCCCACCGTGCGCGCGGTACTCGCGGAGTAGGCCGACCGTGGAGACATAGGCTTCCAGGCAGCCGTTACGACCGCAGTTGCAGGGCCGGCCTCCTGCACGGAGGACAGTGTGGCCGATGCTCCCGGCAAAACCGTGCTGACCGCGCAGCAGTTTTCCGCCAGAGACGATGCCACCCCCGACACCAGTTCCGATGGTGATGGCGACGAAATCGGAGAGGCCGCGCCCGAGTCCGAAATGCTGTTCGGAGAGGACAGCAGCCTGCGCATCGTTCACAACGAAGACGGGCAGATGAAAGCGCTCCTCCGCAAAGGCACGGAGTTCAAAGCCCGCCCACCCCCGAAGATTGTCGGTCGCAGCAAAGATACTGCCATCGCGATCATCTACAGCTCCGGCAGTGGCAATGCCCACGCCCTCCGTCTGCAAATGATGGTCGCGAGCGGCTGCCAGCACTTGCCTGACGACCTGCTCCAGGACGGTGGAGATTGCATCGCGTCCCTTGGCGGCTTCGGTGGGTGCCTGCGCCGCAAAGCAGACTTCGCCGCAACGATTCACCAGCCCAGCCTTGATGGTGGTGCCGCCGATGTCTACGCCGATGGCCGGACCCGAGGATGAGGGAAGTTCGAGAGCGCGCGCGAAGTCGGCGGCCAGGACTCCAGGGCGGGTGATGGCCGAGCCAACAATTACGCACCACGCGCCACTGCCGACTGCGCGGTGTGCATCTTCAGGGGTAGAGATATGCCCTTCGGCCATGATCGGAACCGTAAGATTCTGCGCCATCTGGGCGAGCAAGGTCCAACTGAAGCCGTCATTGTCCAGGGTGTGTGAGGTGTATCCGTTGAGGGTGGTCCCCACGCAGTCGGCGCCGGCGGCTGCGGCAGCCAACGCTTCATCGAGCGTGGCGATGTCAGCCATGACGGGCAAGTGCAATTCCTGATGAATCCGTAAGATGAGCTTTTGCCACGGGTCGCCATCGGGCCAGGTGCGATCGGTGCAATCGAGCGCGATGATGGAGGCGCCGGCGGCAGCCAAGGCGGCGGCGGCGGCGAAATCCGGAGTGATGCGCAACCCCGCACTGCCATATTGTTTCTGGATACCTATAATGGGTAGGTTTGTGTCGCGTCTGAGGGCGGCGACATGCTCAGCGCTATTGAGGCGCAAGCCTGCTGCTCCTCCCCCGATCGCGGCCAGCGCCATGCGGCGAATGGCGTCAGTGTTTTCCAGGGGATCGCCGGGAGAAGCCTGGCAAGAAACGACCAACCTGCCTTTTAATTGCTCGAAGATCGCGAACATCGTCTTTCCCCATTTCCTTTGCCCGGCAAGCGTTCAAAGAACCTTGCACCGATTCGCAAGATTGTATTATTGTATAGTCCACTATGGTATAAGAAGTCAACCTAGTGTATAAGCGAATCTTCGCGACAGCAACCCGGCTCCACGAGAGATCAGCGGAGATGGGGACAAAAAAAGCCCCACGGCGTGGGGAGGAACGGATACGGAATGATCAGCATGCTTCTTGCCGGAGCACTCCTGGCGATCTTGTCGGGCCTTATGAATGGAAGCTTCACCCTGCCGATGCGATTTTTGGGAAGGTGGGAATGGGAGAACGTATGGAGCCTGTTCATAATCATTTCGTGCCTGCTTATGCCAACCGCGATTATCAGTGTGATCGCCCCCCAAAGCTGGACAATTATTACCCAGGCGCCCGCACACGCCGTCTGGATTGCCATTTTGACGGGATTTGCCTGGGGATTTGGAGCCGTTCTGTTCGGCCAGAGCGTGAGCGCGATTGGCATTTCGTTGGCCAACACGCTGGTGCTGGCGATTAGCTCCGCCTTGGGGTCTCTGCTGCCGATGGTAATTCTTGCCCCGAATAACCTGCTCAGACCTGCCGGGCTAAAGATCCTGGGCAGTGTGGCAGTGGAACTGGTTGGCATTGCGCTATGCGGCTGGGCAGGACGGTTGCGCGAGAAGGCCGCAGGCGTCGGCGAGGAACGGGGCGGCATGGTGGGACATGCGCGCCCGATTGGAGTGGCGCTGTTGATGGCGGCGGGGGCGGGCATGCTGTCGGCGGTGTTCAATATCGGGTTTTCCTTGGCACATCCGATTGCGGACCGTGGCCGTGCGGCGGGTTTGAGCGAGTTTTCCAGCACCAACCTCATCTGGTGGATCATGCTTGCGGCAGGAGCGCTTGCCAATCTGGGATTTTGCTCTTACCTGCTCTTCAAAAACAGCAGTATGAAGAAATTCAAACAGCCGGGTGGTTCTCGCCTTTACAGCCTGGCGGCGGTGATGGCTCTGCTGTGGGGGGGGAGCATCTTTGTTTACGGCGCATCGGCTCCAAAGTTGGGTTCACTGGGAACCTCCATTGGTTGGCCACTGAGCCTTGCCGTGGGTCTGTTGCTTGCTAACGTGATTGGTATCGCTTTAGGAGAATGGAAACATGCTCCGGCACGCGCGCGTACATGGATGTTTTCCGGCATTGCAGTGTTGCTTGTCGCTGTTGTCTTGTTAAGCAGAGCCAGCTACTGATGCATCCCCGGAATAACCGAGGGGAACATCTCGCACAGGGGCTGGCCAAACGAGGATTTGAAGATTTTCGAAATCGGGCGATGCCGGCGACAGGCCGGAAGGGATGCAATATGAGATAACGTTTGATCAGGCGGAGTTAGGAAGCCACAATGCGCAAGTACGCGTACGTCGCAGGCGCATTCTACCGTGTACGCATTGCATCAACTTCACTCGTCCGGAAAGAACTCTTTTGCGGTCGATAGAGACCAAAGGCTCTGGAGGGTATTTCAATGCAGGACAAGGAACCGCGACAAGAGCAGAGACCCGCGCTAACGCTAGCCTCCGGCAGGAATTGGGATTTTCAACCCATAGATAAGAACAGCTTCACTCCAATGTACTTTCAGATCCAGGCGCAACTGCTGAAGATGATTCAGTCGGGGCAGTTGCGCGCCGGAGATTCACTGCCGAGCGAAGAAGAGTTGAGTAGGATTTACGGCGTCAGCCGCATGACATCCCGCCAGGCGCTACAGGTCTTGAAGAGCCAGGGATTTGTGACGCGCCACAAGGGCCAGGGAAGCTTCGTCAGCCAGCCGCGAGTGGAGAAAGACATAACGCACCTGAGCGGTTTTACGTCGGAGATGCGTGCCTTGGGCATCAAGACCACCTCCCAGGTGCTGGAGGCGCGTGTATCACCGGCCTCGGCGGAAGTGGCGTCTCAACTCGGCATCGCGGTGAATGCTCCGATGTATCGGCTGCTGCGCTTGCGGCTCGGTGATGGGCTTCCCATAGCCATCGAAGAGATTCGCCTTCCTCATGAGCGGTTTCCGGGAGTCGAGAAACTTGATTTTTCGCGCCTTTCACTCTACCAGACACTGCGGGAGCGGTATGAAATTCGGGTAAGCCGCGCAGATGAGATCATCGAGGCGCGCTCGGCGACCAAGCGGGAGGCTGATCTGCTTGAGATCCAGGCGCGGTCGAGCCTGCTGGTAATCTCTCGCACGCTCTGGAGCACAGACGGTCTGCCGGTTGAGACGGCACATTCTGTTTATCGGGGCGACCGCTACCGGGCGGTGTTACGGATTCCGGCAACCACAATGGAATAAAGAAGTTCCCCTTCTCTCACAGGCGAAGGGACTTTTACCCTTGTTTGGATCCCGACGCGAGGGGATCGTCCGATTGCTCTTCGCGGCGACGAAGATTTCGTCGTGCCCACTCGTCTTCACCGCGGAACAGCCCAGACGTGCCTCCAGTTCGGAATTTCCAATTATCCAACAAAGGGAGCCTCTTGGAGGGCTTCCCAATCCATCTCACTCGGGGGTTTAAAAGAAAGTCAAAAGACGGGCTTGACTTTGGATTCAGCATTGTAGTATATACATCCATACTGACATACAGCGTCGCGTCCCAGGGCTCTAGCCGGCAGGGACGCAAGATACCCCGAAACAGGGGGGGAACAGCATGACAGAAAACGGAGGCATCACCATGTGGTCTCGGGTTCGCGCCCTCATATTGTTGTTGTTCATTGCAGTTTGTTTCCAGAAGGTTCCAGCGCAAGTCACCAGCGCAGGTTCCATTGCGGGCCAGGTTGTCGATGCTTCGGGCGCCCTATTGCCCGGCGTAGCGGTGATTGCGGTCCAAATCCAAACCAACGGGCAGTGGAAATCGTCCACCGGCGACTCGGGAAACTACATTTTTCCGAATCTGCCCGTCGGCACATTCACCCTTTCGGCGCTGAAGGATGGATTCAGTAAGGCGCAGATCAATTCGGTCATCCTGAATGCGGGAGATCAACAGAGGCATGACTTTACTCTTGCCACCGGAGCCGTGAGCGACACCATCGAGGTCAGCAGCAACGTGATCGGAGTGGATACGGAAACCGCCAACGTCGGTGAGGTTGTCGGCTCCCAGGCAATACAGCAGATGCCGCTGGTCACTCGCAACTTCATCCAGTTGGTTGAACTTGCCCCCGGCGTTTCGAGCGATATCGGCAGCGCGGCGGGATTCGGCTCGAATAGCAGTCTCGCGGTTTCGGTCAATGGCGTGCGCAATAACGCCAACAACTGGACGATTGACGGCGTGCCCAATCTGGACGTGTTCAACGGCAACAACGCCATTACTCCGGATGTGGACGCGCTGTCCGAGTTCCGCATCGACCGCGGCAACTACACCGCGGAGCAGGGTCGCAGCGCCGGAGCCACGGTGAACGCCATTCTCAAGACGGGCACGAATAGTTGGCACGGATCGGCTTTCGAGTTTGTCCGCAACTCCAACCTGAATGCCAACCTCTTCTTCAATAAATACTATGGAAATGGCGAGAACATCCGCCCGTCCGACCACTACAACAACTTTGGATACACCGCCTCCGGACCGATCATCAAGGACAAGCTCTTCTTCCTGTGGTCGCAGGAGTTCCGCAGAATCGGCGAACCAACGCGAACGGTCGGAACCAGAGTACCTACCGATCAGGAAAAGAACAACGGCGATTTCTCTGACGCCGCATCAATCGGAATGAGTGTACCGCTGGTGACGAATGCCCTCGCTGCCAATCCGCTGTGTGTTGGATGCATTGCAGGTCAACCGTTTCCGAACAATACAATTCCGGCTGCGCTGATAAGCAAGAACGCGCAGCTACTGCTCAAGACTTACTACCCGGCAGCCGGCACGTATAAAGACGGCGTCAACTTCTCGACGTCTGCTTCCAATGTCTTGACGGAGCGCGAGGAATTGATCCGGATGGATTACAACCTCAGCGACAAATGGAAGATGTTTGCGCACTACATCCAGGATCAAAACCATATCGCGTCTCCCTATGGACTGTGGGGAGAGAACTCTCTGCCCGGTGTCGGGTCGAGTACCGAGTTTGAGCCGATGCAAAGCTTCGCCTTCAACGTCGTGGGAACGCTCTCGCCCAATTTGATCAACGAGACGCAGTTCGGCATCTACCACAACATTATCCGTATCCAGACTTCCCCCTCGCTCAATCGCAACCTGGCCAGCGGGCTGGACATTCCTTATTACTTTCCCGACCACATCGATCCGCTCAACCGCATCCCGCAGCTCTCCCTCTCGCACTATGCGGGAATCTCCACGATCTGGCCGTTCCTGAACGGCTTCTTCTATCACAAGTGGACCGACAACGTCTCCTGGCATAGAGGCAACCACGACCTCCGCTTTGGTGTCCTTATTACGCAACAGGGCAAGAACGAGAACAATGCCCCCAACAACCTGAACGGCACATTCAGTTGGTCGGGAACGGCGTACGACGGCGTGCATACTGGTAACGACATGTCCGATATGCTGTCCAACTTCGCCGATTCCTATAGCGAAAGCATGAATAACCCCATGCAGCATCTGCGCTACTGGGACGATGAGGCCTATGCGCAGGATCAATGGCATATCTCGCATCGCCTCAGCCTTACGTACGGAATTCGGTACAGTTACTTCGGACCGGAGATCGACCAGAACAATCTCCTCACCAACTTCCTGCCCCAGCTCTATCAACTCGGTTCTGCTCCGACCGTCGACCCAAGTACTGGGAATCTGACAAACATACCCGCGTCGCAGAAGCTGGCGAATGGCGTTTACATGCCTAATAACGGAATCATCGCCGCGGGCGTAAATTCCCCGTGGGGCGAGGCCGTCTTCAATGTCAGAAAGTTGAACCTGGCACCGCGCCTTGGATTCAGCTTCGACCTTTTGGGCAACGGCAAGACCGCGGTGCGTGGCGGTTATGGATCGTACTATGACCGCACAGCTCCATATGAACTCTACTCAAAGGCCAATCCACCCTTCAACGCTGTTGCGACGCTGCACAGTGTTTCGGTGGACACGCCGGGACAAAGCGGCGGAGCACCGGTCAATTCGACGGTAGGCCTGTTTGGATTCACTCCAAAGCAGCCCCTGCCTTACAACCAGCAATGGTCGCTTGGAATTCAGCAGGAGGTTCGCCGCAACACGGTCGTGACCATGGATTACATCGGCACCAAGGGCGTTCACTTGATGTACGATTCAATGCTGAATCAAAATGCTCCCAACTTGGATGTTGCGCAGGGCAAGGTCAGCGTGGATTCGGTTCGGCCCTATCAAGGATACGGGACGATCCAGATTGTGACTCCCGAAGCTTACTCCACTTATCACGCGTTGCAAGCCTCCTTGAAGACGCAAGTGGGCAGCCAACTTACGTTGAATACCGCCTACACCTACTCGAAGGTGCTCACCAACGCATCGGGCGACTTGAACACTGTCCAGGATCCCTCGAATCCAAGGGCTGACCATGGGCCGGCATCGTTCGACAGGACTCACATGCTGGTTCTCGACTACGTGTGGCAAGTGCCGACCCTCGCTAGCTACAATCGCGCGATGCGGAGCGTCTTAGGTGGATGGCAATGGTCCAGTTTGCTCAATGTCAAGAGCGGCGAGCCCATTACCGTCGGTTTGGGCGTTTACGCGAATGCCGGTGAGATCGACGGCCCACAGAGGCCAAACCAGACCGGAAGTGCGCTGGATGGCAAGGGTCTCAACGACTGGATCAACCCGAGTGCATTCACGGTCCCCGCTCAGGCGACGTTTGGAAACGCCAGACAGGGCAACGTACGCCTGCCTCGCAATACGCAGGTGGACTCCTCGCTTTCCAAGGACTTCCAAATATTCGAAAGATTCCGCATGCAATTCAAGATGGAAGGCATCAACGTATTCAACCACACTGAGTTCAGCTCGGTTGACAACAACTTCTATCCTGGCAGCACGACTTTCGGTCACCTCAACGACACGCTCCTTCCGCGCAAAGCGCAGTTGGGCCTTCACCTCCTTTTCTAAACAGTTGTTGTTAGAGGAGCTGAATTGCGGGAATTCAAATGCGCTGCGATCATTCCGGAAAGAGCGGCTTGGTCGCAGCGCATTTTCTTGCCCTTATCCTCTCAAAGATGCGGTTTCACCATAGATCCAGATGGATACGAATGAAAGGAATCTGAGGCATGTCAATCGCATCGGAATTGGATTCCGCTATCGGCTCAAAGTCGCGTCGTGCTTTCCTGCAAGCTATGGGAGCAACCGGTATCGCACTCTTTGGGCACCGGGCATGGAGTGCCGCTCTGCCTGAGAGCGTTCGTGAATCTCTGGCGCGAGCCGGCAAAACAATCACGATGCTTGAAGATGGCGGATTTCAGGGCTCAGCCTGGGGCTGGCAGTTTACCGATGGCGCGAAGGTGGCGGATATATCGCGACATAAAGGACGGCGGTCGGTCCAGGTGCACACCGAATCGGGAGACTACGCACGCTTCCTGGTGCTGGGCCCGGTTATAGGAAAGACTTACACGCTCAGCGGCTGGGTGAAGACGGAAGGAATTGTTCAGCAGGAAGAAGCAGCGGGCGCATATTCGACGGCTTCACAGTTCGAATTCCAAGGACGGCCTACGGAATACACCGTGGACGGCAAACAAATTCCGGAGAAGCGCTTTGGTAACTTTACCGGCACTTCGGACTGGCGGCGATTCTCGCAGAGCTTCACCTGCCTGCCAGGCACGACATGGTTTGAAGTAGTAGTGGGGATTTATCGCGCGTCCGGCTCAGCGTGGTTTACTGACCTGACCTTTGTCGAAGGCACAGAGGCGGTAGAGTTTGAAAATGCGGTGGACTACTGGACCGCGCTCGAGTGGGCACACAAAGAATCTCTGCAAACTGGGGCCCGCGGCAAGCCGGCAGCGGCCATCCTTCGCGACTCCCTTCCCGTACGCGGCGCAGCCTCAGACCCGGAACAACTGGCCAAGGTGTTGCGCGAGACTTACGATGTTACTTTCCTGACAGCGGATCAACTTGCCGATACGAAGCGGCTGAATCGCGCCGCCTTCGATTTGCTGGTTCTGCCATACGGTGAGAGTTTCCCCTTGCCTGCTCGCGAAGCAGTGGAGAAGTTTCTTGGAGATGGGGGCGACCTGCTGAGCACCGGCGGATACGCTTTTCAGGCGCCGTTGGTCTCGAAGGCCGGCAAGTGGGAATTCTACGACGAGGCAGTGCGTGCGGAGAGTGGGGAGAACTTGCTGCCTGCGTTTGCAGCGGAAGGAACCGCATGGGCCGCGCTTGAGCCCAAGTATGCGAGTGCGGAGAGCGCGCTGCTGCCGGAGTCGGGGCAGCAAATGGCAGGCAAAGTCAGCGTGCCCGCCCCGGCGTGGAATCAAAACTCGGCCTGGTTCTGTCAATTGCCGGTCGGTGCAGAACGCGAACAGTATCATTTGCAGGGATGGATACGCACGGCAGACGTCCGGCCCGCGCCCGATGGCTATGCCTATGCAGGCTTTGAGCAACTCGATGAAAAAGGAGAACGGATTTACGGAGCCGGCCTTGAACTGGAAAGAATCCACGATTCGCGCCCGTGGCACAAGGTGGAGCGCCTGATCTATCTGGCGCCCGGTTGCCGCAAACTCTCCATCAGTTTCGGCTTGAATAACTCAACCGGCACAGTCTGGGGAGCGCAGTTTCGCCTGGAACATCGCTCGCCCCATGTGCGCATCAATACCGCGCAAGGATTTCCCCAGGATGAGTTACAGATTGTACCCGGACAAATCGGCATGTTTGACGCCGACTTCCGCCTGAAGCGCGCCTCCACCATTCGTCCAGCGGCGGGTCAAAAGATCATCGGCGGCAGCGAGGAACTGAGCGGAGCATTTGAAGGCTATGCCGCAACATGCGTGGTCGGCATGAACCAGGCACGCTGGATCCCACTGCTCCAGACATACGACGGCGTGGGGCGGAAACGCGGCGCAGCGGGCGCTCTGGTGCACAATGTACGTGGCCCTTACGCGCGCAGCAGTTGGGTATTTTTTGGAGTGGAGAATCACGATATCTTTGCCCCGGGATCGGCGTTGGGTGAGAGTACCCTGCGCGCAGTAAGCAAGGCGCTGGCGCGTAAGTGCTACCTCCATGCGTGCGAGACCGACTTTTCCGCCTACAAGCAGGGTGAGCCGGTGCACGTGTGCGCGCTGGCAACTAATCTGGGCCGGAAGAGTACGGAATTGGAACTACGCTGGCATTTCGTCGACTGCGCCACAGAAAAGGTAGCTTACCAGGCTAACCGGAAGGTAACTGCTGCGCCGGGGCAAACGGTACTAGTGGAAGCGGAGTGGCATCCGGCTTCATTTACTGCCGAACGGTATCGCGTGACGGTGGAGCTGGTTGAGAATCGCCAGGTCATCGACCAAATGGATACGGGCTTTGTGGTGTGGAGCACAGAAACGCTGCACAAGGGCCTGGCGTTTGAATTCAAGGACAACTATTTCCAGGTAGACGGCCATAGTTTGTTTTTGCAGGGCACAGACGACTATCTGCACACTTTCATTGACCAGGACGAGAACCCTCTGACGTGGCATGAAGACGCGCAAGGCTGCCGCGATTCGTGCATTGATGTGTATGAGAACCTGATGGGACTACGCGGACCGCAGCAGCGCCCCACCAAGACGTGGTGGCGATGGATCGATGCCATGTTACTAAATGTGCAACGCGTTGGCGGTGCATTTTTCCCGGGCATGCTGGTGTTTAGCAACACGGCCGTGAGTAACAAGGATCTTGCCGAGCAGCAGGATTACGTGCAGGCATTTGCCCAGCGCTACAAAGACGCAGCAGGAATCATGTATTACCTGAATGGCGATTTGGAATTGCACGATCCGAATCTGCCGGACATTCAGGATATGTACAACAAGTATCTGCTCGATAAATACGGCTCGGACGAAGCGCTGCGCAAAGCGTGGACGGTATCGCCGCCGGAAGCGTCAATCGGCAAACTATCGATTCGCTCCGGCAAGGATGACTGGCGGGACGTGCGCACTCTGGACGACTTCGAGTTTCGCACCCAGGTTGTCCGTCGTTGGCTGAACGCGTTGTATGATTCGATTCGCATAGCTGACCAGCGACATCCAGTGACCGCGGAATTCTACCAGCAACCGCTTTCTGGAATCGATCTGCTGAACACCCTGGGGCAATTGGAACTGGCGAACTTCGGTTACTTCAACTCAACGAACGAAGATTACTACCGGTTTCCCCAGGTGTGTAAGTTCCTTGACCAGCGAGTGCGCGGCAAGGGCCTGAACATTGGCGAATTCGGAGTGAAGACACATCCCGCGTGGCTGGATACGAGCAACTATATCGCGGCACGCAGTGAGGCCTATGAACATGCGTATTTCCTGGGCATTGCGCACTATGGTTTTGCCCTAGGCGCATCGAAGATCCAGAACTGGTGTTGGAAGTATCCTTCCGACTTGCCGTTCGAGTGGGGCATCA
Source organism: Acidobacteriaceae bacterium (assembly GCA_003151985.1). Lineage (GTDB taxonomy): Bacteria > Acidobacteriota > Terriglobia > Terriglobales > Acidobacteriaceae > Telmatobacter. The sequence goes on along the minus strand of PLZC01000225.1, from coordinate 43,459 downwards.
ACTACCCCAACGAGTTGATCGCACGCGATGTGCGGTCCATTTATCGCAACACCGGACTCTTCTTCCGCAAGTTGCGGCCACGCTATGAACCGAGTGACGTGCTTTTGCTTATTCCCGGGGAGAACCGAAAAGGCGGCCAGGGAATGAGCATCCTCGTCGGTATTTCGAACGGCATTCGCCTGCTTATCGACCAGCGTGTATCTTTCTCTACATTAGCGGACGAGTTCATCGCCGAAGTGCCTGCGAACGTGAAGACGATTCTGTATCCGCTTCCTTATTGCCCCAACGAGAAGATAATTGCGCGCCTGAAGAAGTTTGTGAGGCAAGGCGGGCAGCTCTACTTGTCCGGAGACATCAGCTACGACGGACTACGGCAGCGGACACAAGCGCAGAGGCTCAAGGATCTTTGCGGCGTAGAGTTTGTCTCTGAACGCTACGCGAATATCGACTACCAGAAAGGTGCATTGCCAGTGGTGGGCAAGGCACCGGGCTGGCCGGCATACATGGCCGCGCCGGGAATCGTGATGCGCCTTGCAGGAGCACGTTCGCTGGTCGAGAGCGATAACAGAGTGCCGGTGGTTACTGAATTCGAACTCGGCAATGGGCGCGTCATTTTCAGTGCAGACCCCTTCGAGTTGCACGGCGACCCACGCTATCAACCCTACGCGCACGCATTTTACGCGGCGTTGTGCAATAGTCTTCACCTGCACGGTGAGAAGCTCGAGCCGGTCGAGGCTCCTGTGCATTGCTTCCGTGTTCCCTCCCAGGACGGCCGTGAGATTATTGTGCTGGTAAATCACAGTGAGACGGACGAAGTCCATGACTTAGTGATTCCATCATCTGCCGGAGAAGTTAGTCTCTCCCTGCAGGCTCGGCTATCCGGTGCCGTGGTGGCCGGCAAGGGGGGCGGAGTACATGCTGTAGAAAGCTCCGCGGACGTGCGAGTGAACCATGAATTGCTAATTGGGAGCAATCTCCATTTCATGGCAATCTCCATGAACGAACAGCCACTGGATAAGTCGCGTGCGCTGCTCTTGCTCCCCATGGGAGAGGGTGAGATGCGCATTCCAGAGGCCGATAGATGGCAGCAGCCCATGTTGCTGATCGGAGAGATCGAAGGAGCCAAATGGAAGCAGTATGAGAGCTTCCGCCCGCAACGAGATGGGAACCTGCTCAAGTTGCCGATTTCTGCGAGTCGCTCGTTGAGCATGATGATTTTGTGCGAAGCTGCGGATCAGGCCAGTGCCGTGGGGAGAATGGAAGCATGGGTAAACCGGCCTTGGTCGCTGGTTTCCTGACTTGCAGCGATAGAAGCTATGTCAACTTATCTTTTAAGGAGTAAGTTTATGATCGAATTGAACCGTCGGGAATTCCTCGTTGCCCTGGGTCTTGGGGCAACCGCCTTGGCTATCAATCCGGCTGAAGCAGAAGCTTCGCCAACGAACACTGCAATTAAACCAATCGCGGGAAGCTGGTTTGAGTTTCAACATCACGCCACCGTGGAAGGTGTCGATTGGAATCCTGCTTGCGCCCGGTTCACCGCGGCGCAGTGGGATGCAAAGATCAAGGAAATCGCCGAAGCTGGTTTGGAATACCTGGTGCTGATGGCGACGGCGGCTTATTACCGGTCCTTCTACGATACGAAGATTTATCCGAAGTGGGAATTGGCATGCGCGGATCCCCTCGAAGCAGTGCTGGCCGCGGCCGATAAATACAAGATCAAGTTCTTTGTCGGCGCAGGGTTCTACGGTAACTGGCAGAGCGACAAAGTCATCACCGACCCCGTCGCAGCAAAGAAGAGGCTTCAGTCGCTCGAAGAACTCGCCAATATTTACGGCCATCACCCCAGCTTCTATGGGTGGTATTGGCCTGATGAGGCGTGCATCAATCCGTACTACACGCCGGAATTCATCAATTACGTCAACACTCTTTCCCGGCTGGCGCGGCAGCTCAAGCCAAAGGCGCAAATCATGATTGCGCCTTACGGCACGCGCATTGTGACCCCGGATGACAAGTATGTGCGGCAACTCGACGCGCTGGATGTTGACATTGTGGCTTACCAGGATGAGGTGGGAGTGCAGAAGTCGAAGGTGACCGAGACCTCCGAGTTTTATGAGGGTCTGAGAAAAGCTCACGACCGCTCGCAAAAGGCAAAACTCTGGGCCGATATGGAGATCTTCGAATTCGAAGGGGAAGTCTATAACAGCGCTTTGATGCCAGCCCCATTCGACCGCGTTCTAAGCCAGATGGAAGCAGTCTCGCCGTGGGTGGATAAGATATTGGTCTATCAATACCAGGGAATGATGAACAAGCCCGGCTCGACCGCTTTCGCCGGCTGCCCGGCGTCAACCAAATTGTATTCGGATTACCGCTCCTGGCTCGAGAGCAAAGGTTAGAGCGGGCTTTAAAAATACACTCTCGCTGCTTCCATGTTCGGGTCAGATCAGGTTTGAAGTCTTCACACGGTCGAGCTGTGAATCACTCGAAGCCATAGATCGACTCCTGACATGAAGCGAAGGAGCGAATTGAAGCCGCACAAGAAACATTGCGCAGTATGGCTGTTTGGCATTTTCTCCGAGAGCCAGTTGCATGGGCCTCCGCGTCCCGGACGCGGCTAACCGTTCGATTGCTTGCGAACGGAGATCATGGAAGCGGTATAGCGGTCGCCGCGCAGCAACGAGCGGCTGTATTCAATCGGGACTCGACTGTTATCGTAAGTAGTTTCGCGAATCAGCAGCAGAGGGCTCCCGGGTGAGGTTTCGAGGATGCGCGCCTCGTCCTCGCGGGCTGCAACAGCGCCAATGATCTCTTCGGCCCAGTGGAGTTTGCGGTGGTACACGTTCTCATAGACCGAGTAAAGGGAACGGTTTTCGAGATTCTGCTTGTGGATGCCCGGAAAGAGCCGTTCGGGGAGATAGCTTTCGACAATGGCGACCGCATCGCCGTTGACCAGACGGAGGCGCTTAATCACATAGACGGGCTCTCCGTCGGGCAGACGAAGAGCCTTGCCGGCTTCGCCGCTTGCGTTGATCGTGCTGCAGGAGAGTACCTTGGCAGAAGGAACGAGGCCGCGGCGGCGCATTTCCTCGCTGAATCCGCGGAGTTCCTGGAAATTCCATGGCATGTGTCCAGAACCGATCACCGGGCGTTTTCCCTTGGCGATGACCAGCAGGCCTTCCGAGCGCAATTTCTGATATGCCTGGCGCACGGGCATTTTGCTGATGCCAAGATACTGCGCCACATCGCTCTCCGAACAGAAGGTTTGGCCTTCTTTGCACTTCTCGGAGCGGGCGAGCGTCCGGATTTGCTCTACAATTTGTTGATAATAAGGAACATAGCTCTCGCTGTTGAGGACCATTCCGGTATCGCTGGCGGCGATTGTGATTTTATCCTTCACGAAATCTCCTCCACAGCATGAATCATAGTATATAAGGAGGATATGTTGATAGATACTCTCATCTTTGATGAGCTGAAATGCAGTCTGAATCAGGCCCGTTATAGCTCTTTATATAATTGATTATAAATAAGATATGATCTATTAATTCGATTTGGATTGGGCCGTGGTTGCGCGTAGAAAAAAAATAAATTCGATCCCATACTTGACATCCATTACACATATGCAGCTTCATGGTGATCAACTATACCTCTCATTGTTGAGGCGGCTTGGACAAGATACCTCAAAAGAGACCAAATGACGCTACCACGGTGGACGACAAGGACAAAACGGGAAGTACGCTCTGCATGCAAAGTCAGTTTTGTGCTGACGCTCAGTCTCTTACTGCCGATGGCATTGGTGGCGCAGGTCGAGTCGGGCCGCGTTGTGGGCACAGTGTCCGATACCTCGGGCGCGGTTGTTCCGGGTGCGTCCATAACCGTGAAGAACATCGGAACCGGAGCGGAGCATCTTGCGACGACGGACAACAGCGGGCAATTCACGCTGACCCAGTTACAGCCGGGGACGTACACGGTCTCGGCGCAACATGAAGGGTTCAAGCGGGCCGAGCAGGCGCCATTTGCTCTGGATGTGAACCAGGTAATCCAGGTTCAGATCAGGCTCGAGGTGGGAGCCACCAGCCAGACGGTGGAAGTGGCCAGCGTCGAGCCCCTGGTGGAGACGCAAACATCCTCCTTGGGCGCAGTGGTTGAGCAGAAAGCGATCAACGACCTGCCTTTGAATGGCCGGGATTTCATCCAGCTAACCTATCTGACTCCGGGCGTGAATGCCGGCCCGCAAGGCGCGGTGCAAGGCGGCGGAATTCCCGAAGACGAGCGGGGGAACGGCTCGGTGCAGGCAAACGGGTTGACGGCCACGAATAACAACTTTCTGTTGGATGGGTTCGACAACAACGAGCAGCAGATCGGGTTCGAGATCATTCAGCCGCCAATCGACGCCATTGGGGAATTCAAGATGCAGACCAACGGCTTCGGCGCCGACATTGGCAAGGGCGGAGCCGTGGTGAACGTGGTTTTGAAGTCCGGGACGAATCAGTTTCATGGCAATGTGTATGAGTTCGTGCGCAATTCGGCGTTTGACGCCAAGAACTATTTTGACAGTTCATCAACTCCCATTGCTCCATTCAGGCAGAACCAGTTTGGCGGGACCCTGGGCGGTCCAATCCGAAAGGACAAGACTTTTTTCTTTGTCGATTATCAGGGGACGCGTATCGGGCAATCGCAGACGGACATATCGTTTGTGCCGCCGGTGTTGGCAAATGCCGCAGCGGGGCGGTCGGAAAGAGACGGAGACTTCTCCGATCTGTTAACTGGGACGATTGACCCGGCGACGGGCTATGACACGGGCCAAATCTTCGATCCGTCTTCCTACAATGCTGTGACGAACACGCGACAGCCCTTCATTGGGAACATCATTCCGAAAGGTCAACTGGACGTTGCTGCACAGAACGTGGTGCAACTGTTTCCCAGTCCCAATGTTGCCGGAACAAGCGAATATCTGTCCAACCCGCTCTACGTGAACAACCAGGATCAGGCCGATGTGCGCGTCGATCATCAGCTGACGGACAAGGACAGCGCCTTTGCCACTTTCGATTGGGGCGTAGTGAATGCGAAGCATCCCGATCCTTTTCCAGGAACCGCAGGCGGAGGATCTTTCTCTGGAAACATCCAGGATCTGGCCCTCGCGACAGGCGTCAGCGAGGTTCATACCTTCTCCGCCAACAAGATCAACGAATTCAAGATTGGATATGCGCGCTATGCGGTGCAGGCACTCGGTTTCTTCTCGGACCAGGCCCTTGCAAATCAGCTTGGGATTCTGGGGATCAACCAGTCTCCGCTGGGAGCGACGGGTGGATTTCCGAACATTGCAATTTCGGGGCTCGGCAGTCTCGGAAACCAGGACTGGTTTCCGGAGTTGTTAAACGAGAACAACTACCAGGCGCTCGATACGTTCACCTACCTCAGGGGATCCCATGCGCTCAAGTTCGGCGTGGATTTCAAGCATCGCTCCCACGGCATGTTCCAGACCCAGAATGCGCGCGGAGACCTGTACTTCGATCAGCAATTCACGGCGGCTCCGCAGGATGGCTCCGGCGGGAGTTCACTGGCCAGCTTTCTGCTTGGCTATCCAATCTCTGCCAACCGAGACGGGCTGAAAGGGACCTATGGGATGAGTTGGATGGAGGTGAGCGCTTTCGCCATGGACGATTTCCGGCTAACGCCGCATTTTACGCTCAACCTGGGGGTCCGGTATGACGTTTTCACGCCGGAAGTGGAAGAGCACAACCGGATGGCGAACTTCGATTTCGCAACGGGCACTTTTGTTGCGCCGGGAATGCCGGGCGTGAGCCGCTCGGGGAACGTGATTACGGATAAGAACAATGTGGCGCCGCGCATCGGTTTTGCATATTCTCCGGGGCTGGGCAGGACCGTGCTGCGTGGAGGCTACGGAATCTTCTATGATCTGCAAGGAAACCAGAGCGACACAGAGCTGGCCTATAATCCGACCGGATACTTTCTGAGTCAAACGGTCAACAACACTTCGGTCGCTCCGACCATGCGTCTTTCGTTGGGATTTCCTGATCCGGTTTATCCGACACTGGCAAACCCGTTTGGGCGCGCGAGCGCTACGGACTTCAACCATCGCACGACCTATATCGAGGAGTGGAACCTGAACCTGGAGCGAGCGCTGCCGGAGAGTGCCGTTCTTCAAGTCGCTTACGTAGGTACGCACGGAGTGAAACTGGCGTCTCTTTACAATGTGAATCAGCCGTTTCAGCCACTGGACAGTAACTTCAGTTCTGCGCCCAATTTTGGGCGACCCTACTACGGAATGGTCCCCAATATTTCAGCGATTCGTGAGGACAGCAACGAGCAGAACCTGATTGCTCACGCCCTTGAAGTAAAACTCGAAAAGCGATTTGCGAAGAACTGGAGCGTGCTCAATTCCTACACATGGCAGCACACGATCGGGCAGAATGACGAGGACGAAGCCGAGGAGCCGCAGAATACGCATGACCTGAAGGCCGAGCGCGGCGACAACGGTCCTGACTACCGGCATCAATTCAGCACGGCTGCGTCGTATGCTCTTCCCTTTGGCAGGGGCCAACACTTTCTGAATCGGACGGGACCCTCGGATTGGGTGGCGGGTGGGTGGCAAACGCAAGGCATTCTGACTCTCTTTTCGGGACAGGCCTTTACTCCGCGTCTATCCTACGATCCAACCAACACGGGTTCCGCCATGCCCCGGCCCGATTTGGTTGGCAACCCGCACGTTCTTCCGGACGGGATGCATCAAAGCATCGGTCTCTGGTACAACCCGGCAGCTTACGCGATTCCCGCTCTTGCTCCAGGACAATCGCTCGCGCATGACTTTGGCAATGCCAAGCGGGGCACGCTGCGCGGTCCCGCAATTCACAACCTCGACTTATCGTTGTTCAAGAATTTCAACTTCAGCGAGGCCATCAAAGTGCAATTTCGCGCGGAGGCCTTCAACCTGTTGAATACACCGGAATTCTCGCTGCCGAATGGCACAGTGGATACTGCGCAGGCGGGTACGATTACCTCAACCTCGCACGATGCCCGGCAGCTTCAGTTCGCTCTCAAAGTGATGTTCTGAGGATTTGCAGTTTGCCGAATCTGTTCGGCACAGAAGGACACAGCGTAATGAATTGGAAGACTCTTTGCAAGATAAGTCTGGTGTGCGGCGTTTGTTGTGCAAGCAACTTTGCTGGCCAGGCTCAGCAGCGGGCGCAGACGGATACGCCCGCTGTCCAAACGCCCGCGCCTCTTCCCGAAGTCAGGCTGGACGGTAATTACTTTTCCGCGGGCGGGAAGAGATTCCTGCCCGTGGGAGTGAATTGGGTTCCCGCAAAGGCCGCGATGCAATGGCCCTATCAATGGAACCCGGTAGATATTGAAGCCGATTTTGCGCAGATGCACGCACTGGGCGTCAACACCATACGGCTTGACCTGGTGTGGTCCTGGTTCGAGCCACGGCCAGACGATTACAATCCCGAGGCATTCCGGCAAATGGATGCGCTGATCTCGCTGGCCGACAAGTACAAGATCTATCTTCATCCGGAGATGCTGATCGGCGGCGAGGTAGGCGAAGCGTACTGGGACGTGCCCTACCGGCAGGGACGGAATCCGCACTCGGACCCGTACATGCTGCGCCTGGAGACCGACTTTGCGCAGGAACTTGCACGCCACTTTGGAAAATCGAGCGCGATTCTCTCGTGGGACCTGACGGACGAGCCGCCCTTTTGGATTGTGGCCGGAACGACAACGGACTCGATGGCCATCAACTGGACACGACTGATTACGGGAGCGCTGCGGCGCTACGACACTCTGCATCCTCTGGTAGTGGGCACGTCGATGGAGGACGTGGGGCACGGGTCATTCCGGCCGGACCTTCTGAAGAATGAAGTAGACTTTTTCAGCGTTCATCCTTACACGATTTATTCGCCGAAGCTGTTTCCCGATCCGATGCTGTCAGAGCGGCAGACCTATGGCGCAGCCTTTGAGACGGCGCTGACCGAGGGGGCCGGACACCCGGCGATGATTCAGGAGGTAGGGGCCTCGTCGGCGCAGTATAAACCTGAGGCGATTGCAGCGTATGAGCGGACAGCCCTGTATTCAGGGCTGGGAGCGGGGGCCAACGGATTCCTGCTTTGGTGCTATACGGATGCGGCGCCTGCCCAGTATGCGAAGGTCCCATATCTGCGCTCGCCACATGAAACGCAATTTGGCATTGTGACATGGGACCGCAAGGAGCGGCCGGCGGCGAAGATGCTTACCGCGTTTTCGAAGACAACGGGAGGCATGGATCTGACAGGAATTGAACCGGCGCCGGCGGAGGTGGGGCTACTGGTGCCGAACGAGTGGTCGAAGCCTTATGGGGACGCGTCGCACTTTGGGTTGACCGGGCCAGAGTATGCGCCCTACACCTCTACGGTGGAAGGCGGAGCGGTCAACGGGCAGGAGCCTACTAAGTATGCCGACGACAACGCGCGGCTGATGGGCGCATGGCTTTCGTCGTATATCCTGACGCGGCGCGCGGGCATGAAAGCGGAGTTTCCGCGCGAGTACGACAACTGGCAGAAGTATCCGATGCTGGTGATGGCTTCTCCGCTGACGAGTACCGACGTGGCGATGGTGCACGTGCACTCGGACTTCTGGAGTAAAGCCAAGGCATACGTGGAGAATGGTGGAGTTGTGTATGCATCGGTCAGTGCGGATGCTGCCATTCCGGACATGGACGAACTCTTCGGCGCGCGGCTGGTGGATGGTGCCCCGGCGCGTGAGGTTACGCTGAAGATCGTAGCGCCCCTTGGCGGCCTGAAGCCGGGAGACACCTTCACTTACAGTGCCTCTGCCGACGCGATGACCCAGTGGACCGCGACATTGCAGGTGGACGGCGGCCAGGTAATCGCCGTCGACCAGGATGGGCGGCCGGCGCTGGTGGCGCATTCGCTGGGGCGCGGCAAGACCCTGCTGTCGGCGTATCCGATCGAAATGTACCTGGCAAATCAGCCGGCCGCGTTTGAAGGCAAAGACGCGAGCCACCGCATTTACCAGGCACTGCGGGAGTGGGCAGGAATCAAGACGACGGTGTGGACCGACGATTCCTCCGTCGAGGCCTCGGCGCTGAACGCGAAGGACCATGGATACCTGGTGGTGGTGAATCATTCTGCTCAGTCCAAACAGGTAACAATTCACACGTCGTTGCCGGTACGGACACTGATCCGCGTCACGGCGGACGGAAAAATGGCAGTGCCCCAACAGCAATCGGGATGGTCGCTGCAACTTGATCCATACGATGGCGCTGTGCTGGATTGGAAATAGGATGAAACCTTAGCGCGGGAAGTGCCGCTCACGACAACCGGCATCAGGATCGACAGTATGTTGGACGACGATGAGATCGCTGTTTCATCTCTTCGCAAGCGTCGGCCTTATAGGCGCCGCGCAGATGTGGCACAACCGCTTTGAAAGATGGCCTTAGGAGAAGTTGTGAATTCTACATCACACAGTATTGTTGAGGGCCCCTATTTACACGACATTCTGGATCAGCCGCAGGCTCTCGAGGCCACGCTCAAGGGTCTCCGCGGGAACGCAGATTTATTCTTCCGCATCGGACAGATACGGCAGCAGGAGCACACGCGCCTGGTGCTCACGGGTATGGGTTCCTCACTCCACGCGTTGTATCCGTTGGAGTTGATGCTCACCGCCCTGGGCGAAAACGTCGCGCGCATAGAAACATCCGAACTGATTCACTCAATGCCCAGCCTCCTCGGGAGCCGGACCGTCGTTGTGGCCGTGTCGCAGTCAGGCCAAAGTGCAGAGATGGTTCGCCTGCTGGAGCAGAACGCAAAGCGCGCAACGGTGATTGGGGTTACGAACACCGCGGACAGTCCGCTTGCCATGCAGGCTGAACTAACTGTGCCGACGCGGTGCGGTCCGGAGTTTTCCGTCTCCGCAAAAACCTATGTAGGAACTCTGGCCGCTCTGGAAGTTCTGGGCGCTGCGTGGTGCGGTAAAGATGCGGGGGCTTTGTATGTCGAATTGGAGGCGGCCCGGGCGATGGTGAGCTGTTACCTGGCAAAGTGGCGCGAGCAAGTGGAGTCGATAGTTGAGGAGATGCAGAACATCGGGCAACTCTTCATCGTGGGACGAGGGCGGTCACTGGCTTCGTGCGAGACAGGCGCGCTGATTACAAAGGAGTCGACACGGTCGTTCGCGGAAGGCATGAGCAGCGCAGCCTTCCGGCACGGTCCCATGGAGATGGTAGGGCCTAAGACCATGGTGCTGGTGTTCGAGGGCGAAGCCCATCTGCGTGCGCTGAACTGCAAGCTGGTGCGCGACATTCGCGCAAACGGCGGACGTGCGGAACTCATCGGTCCCACCGCGGAGATCGACGCCATGCGCATTCCCGGCAATTGCACACGCCTGTTGCCCATCATGGAGATACTGCCTATCCAGATGACCACGCTGGCCTTTGCGGCCCGCGCCGGCTTCGAAGCAGGCCGCTTCGCACGCGCAATGAAAGTTACGACCGAAGAGTAGCAACAAAGCAATGCGCAAACCAATACTAGCCAAAGATATTTGAAATTTTCAGATCAGCCCGCGAATCACTAAGAAAACGGAGAGGCGCACGAAATCGCTTTTTAAATGATTGGGCAGACTGCTATTTTTGGCGACACAAGCCAATCACTCGCATTGGCAACTGTTGAAACTGCCAGCCCATCACAATCCTGTTGCCGACATCTGAGCGGGGATCTCAACAATTGTTCCGTATCGTCTGTACAAGAGCGTCTTTCTGTTCATCCAATAAGTGGTTCTGGTGCAAATATTTAAGATTGCACAGCAAGGTCAGGGGAGAAGTAAGGACTATGCGGCGAGTACCGCATTCCAGATTGCGGGGGCAGTTTGGTTTTTGAGACGTAGACGCCCCGAGGCGAATTGTCCTTTGCGAATACGGCGGAGCAGTTCGACGCCGGCGATGGTGATGGCTGCGCAATCAAAGTTCTTAAAGCCGAGCATCGGACCTGTTCGGGATTTAATACCCTGGCATCTCGCGCACTGCTCGCTGCGATGCAGCGTAGCCATCCAACGTAATACTGACCGGCGCGCGTTGTTGGGTACGAAGCGCCTTGCGGAAAAACGCTTTGGCTGCCGCGACGTCTCTGGTCGGGCTGAGTCGGAAGTCGACGGTGTTGCCATCCCGGTCTACGGCACGATACAGGTAAACCCATCGTCCTCGCACCTTCAAGTAAGTATCGTCCACACGCCAGGATCGGCCCACCTCGCGTGCAAAGCGAGTCCAGCGCTTCTCGAATTCCGGCGTATACCGCTGTACCCATCGTATGATCGTGGTATGCGAAAGACATA
>PLZC01000225.1:0-32104 GCA_003151985.1 Acidobacteriaceae bacterium | reverse complement strand
CCTTGCTATTTGCACCAGAGCCCGTCAACTGATGTTGAACGTCTTCGAGAACGGAAAGTAATTCTGAGACTGCGGCGACAATTGTCGAAGAACTGATCGCGGCAGCGCCCTGATTCATGCCGCAGGATGGGAGAGGATTCATTACGCCCTTCAGAAGACATGCATCGAAGCGAGCGGTCGTGGTTCCGTTCAGTCTACCCAGTAGCCGGTCAAGTTCAATACAATCCAGACAAACAGGGGGGCGTCCTTGCTTTTTCGCGGCTGGGTTTGCGGTGTCATGGTGGTTCTACTTTCCGTTCCGAGCGCATGCCGGGCGCAGCAGGCCCAGCAAGCACCACAGGGCGGGATGGGCGGAATCGCCTCTGGGGCTGCGGTCGCACCGGTCTACGATGAGCAGAAGCGAGCTATCACCGCCGGTGGGTTTGTCGACAAGGGCCCGGTAGTCTTTCAGGACATTACTAGAGCCGCTGGGATATCCGGCTGGCGCCACAAGATGGGCGCGCCTGAGAAGAACTTTATTGTGGAGACAAATGGATCGGGTGTCGGGCTGATCGACTACGACAACGACGGCTGGCTGGACATCTACCTGGTCAACGGCTCAACATTCGACGCGTTGGATGGCAAGGAGCCGCCACCACACGCCGCCCTGTTTCATAACAACCACGATGGAACATTTACCGACGTGGCCGCCCAGGCGGGAGTGGAGAACGACCGCTGGGGTTATGGCGTGAGTATTGCCGATTACGATAACGACGGCTGGCCGGACATCTACGTGGGGAACTACGGCAAGAACCGACTTTACCATAACAATCATGACGGGACCTTTACCGATGTTGCGGAAAAGGCGGGCGTGGCGCTGGGTAACTGGTCACCCGGTTCGTCCTGGGGAGACTATGACGGAGACGGACTGCTGGACTTATATGTCACAGGTTACGTTCACTTCGACCGCGACTTAGCCGCCGCCCTTTCGAAAGAGGCGGCAAACGCATCGTGTCTCTATCGCGGCGTGTCGGTAAATTGTGGGCCGCGTGGGCTACCCGGGGAGCCCGACCACCTGTTCCACAACAACGGTGACGGAACGTTTACCGATGTAACCGTGAAAGCAGGCGTGGACGACAAGCTCCGTTATTACGGATTCACTGCTATCTTTGTCGACATCAATGGCGACGGCAAACCGGATCTTGTTGTGGGCAACGACTCGGAGCCAAATTTTCTCTACATCAATAAGGGTGACGGCACATTCGACGATCAAAGCTACGTCTCAGGGTTCGCGCTGAACAAGGATGGGCGCGAGATTGCCTCGATGGGCATTGCTGCAGGCGACTACGAGAACAATGGCCTCATCGACTTCTTTGTGACCGACTTTGGCGACGACTACAAAGTGCTCTATCATAACGACGGCGACGCAGATTTTACCGATGTCAGTTACAACTTAGGCATTGCGCAAACCACCATTCCGTTTGTCGGCTGGGGCGATGGGTTTCTTGATTATGACAACGACGGCTGGTTGGACTTATTCATGGTGAATGGCCACGTCTATCCGCAAGTGGACAAACACAACTGGGGCACAACCTTTGCCGAGCGGCCACTTCTCTTTCATAACGTGCCGGAAGCAAGTAGGAAGGGGCGGCGTTTTAGTTACATTCCGCCGGTAAAGGATTCGGGACTGGCAGCAGTGATCCCGGCTCGTGGGGCGGCCTTCGGCGACCTTTTCAACGACGGCAAAATCGATGTCATCATCAATCCCATCGACGGGCCTGCGGTCCTTTTGAGAAACGTGAATCCCGACCGCCATCATTGGGCGGAGATGAAGTTGATCGGCGGCCAGAAAAGCCCGCGTGACGCCACATGCGCCACTGTCTTCCTAAAGGCCAACGGTATGCGAATGCGCGAGGATGTTCTCTCCAGTGGTAGCTATATTTCCTCAAACGACCGACGCCTGCATTTTGGGCTGGGTGAGGCCACCGACGCCGGGACAGCAGAGATTCACTGGCCTTCGGGAGCAAAGGAGATGGTTAAGCTGCCTGCAGTTGACCGTATCTACACAATTAGCGAGGGTAGGGGAATTACAGGCGCGTTGTGCGGCGGCAAGCCCTGCGCTGCGCCGATATTGTCTGACCTCGTGGCCCCAAGAATCGCAATACATTAGGTTACAGCGCAGGAAGCAGCCCTTGTTGTACATTCAACTTATGGGAGGCTTGGTGCGGCGAATAACTCATCGGTCAATCGGTTCCTGCACCAGGCGTCGTCTGGTAGGGCACTGGATTTTCATTTTGCTTGCCCTCGGCCTCAGTGCCACATCGTATGCCCAAATCGCACAAACACAGAAGCCACATCCTGCACAACAGGGCGGCATGGGCGGTATCGCCTCAGCAGGCACTTTCGCTCCCATTTATGATTCCGAAAAACGACCCATAACCGCCGGTGGATTTGTTGACAAGGGAACTGTTGTCTTCGAAGACGTGACCAAAGCAGCCGGACTCGCTTCGTGGCGGCATGTTATGGGCACACCGCAGAAGAGATACATCCTTGAGACCGATGGTTCAGGCGTTGGCCTTATCGACTACGACAACGACGGCTGGCTGGACATCTACCTTGTGAATGGCTCCACTTACAACGCGCTCGCAGGCAAGGAGACCCCGCCTCCCGCTGCCTTGTTCCACAACAACCACGACGGCACCTATACCGACGTAACTGCCCAAGCCGGCGTTGCCAATGACCGATGGGGCTTTGGCGTCGCTATCGGCGACTTCGATAACGATGGGTGGCCGGATATCTTCGTGGCTAACTTCGGCAAGAACCGACTCTACCACAACAACCGTGACGGTAGTTTCACGGACGTGGCCGAGAAGGCCGGTGTGACTCTGGGCAATTGGTCCGACGGCGCGACATGGGGCGACTATGACGGCGACGGAAGGCTGGACCTTTTCGTTTCCGGCTATGTGCATGTCGACCTGAACAACCAGCCGAGTTCCGAGGATGGCTCATCAAACCCGGCATTCTGCCAGATGCGTGGCGTTCCGGTAGAGTGCGGGCCGCGCGGTCTGCCGGGAGAGCCCGATCACCTGTTCCATAACAATGGCGATGGAACTTTCACCGATGTAAGTGCAATGGCCGGAGTTTCGGATCCCGACGCGTTTTACGGATTTACCTCGGTTTTTGTGGATGTAAACAACGACGGGAGAGTAGACCTGCTGGTAGCCAACGATTCAGAGCGAAACTATCTTTACATCAATAAGGGCGACGGAACCTTCGACGATCAGAGTTATGTTTCCGGCTTTGCCCTTAACAGCGACGGCCGCGAAATCGCGTCCATGGGCTTTGCCATTGGCGATTACATGAACAACGGGCTCGTTGATGTTCTGGTGACTGACTTTTCCGACGATTACAAGGCGCTTTATCGCAATGACGGCGATGCCAGCTTTACCGAGGTGGGGCGCGAGGCGGGCATCGGCCAGATTCCAGTTCCATTCGTGGGCTGGGGCGATGGCCTTATCGATTACGACAACGATGGCTGGAAAGACCTCATGATGATCAATGGCCATGTCTATCCCCAAGTTGACAAGCATGACTGGGGCACAACCTACGCTCAACGGCCACTCCTGTTTCGCAACTTGCACCACGGCAAGTTTGGGTATGTGCCCGCGGTAAAGGGCTCGGGCCTTGCGGTAGTGACAGCTGGGCGTGGTGCGGCTTTTGGCGATCTATTCAACAATGGAAAAATTGACGTGGTGATCAACCCTGTTGATGGACCGCCGGTGTTGCTAAAGAATGTGAACCCAGACCACCATCAATGGATCGAATTCAAGTTGGTAGGTGGTCAGAAGAGCCCCCGCGATGCAATTGGAGCTACTGTTTACCTGTCTGCGAACGGGATGCGACAGCGCGAGGATGTTATGGGCGGCGGGAGCTATATCTCATCGAATGACCAGCGACCGCACTTCGGTCTTGGCGATGCAACCTCTGGCGGAACGGTAGAGATTCATTGGCCATCCGGTGCAAGAGAGACGATCAGAGTGCCTGCAGTGGATCGTATCTTTACGATTACTGAGGGAAGAGGTATTACGGATGTGCTCTGCGCTCCTCACCCATGCACAACGGGATCTTCGGCTGAGAAACCGCGCAAAAGCAAGACAATACGAACAACACGATAACAATGAGTGCAGGGAAAGATTATCTCTCAGGCCGTATGCCCTTACCTTTATGCTACTGTGAATCCTGGCGCGGAAGGATGGCTCTTCTATGCTTCGTGTGAGCTCGACCGTACTTATATTCATAGGTGGGCTTGCTCTTGCTCAGGCACAACAACCCCGGGAATCTGTTTCGTCGATCGAATCGTTGATCCGTTCTCATGAGTACGATCGAGCCTTGCAGTTGACGAAAGAGAATTTGCACCAGGCTCCGTCCGATTTCCGGATGTGGACTCTGCAAGGGATAGCATTCTCCCTGAAGGGAAATGGCGCTGACGCGTTGACTGCTTTCGATAAGGCGCTTGTGCTCTCTCCGAACTATTCTCCGGCACTCAGAGGCGAAGTTCAGCTTTTCTATCCGACGGCCGACCAGCGTGCAATCCCGTTACTCGAAAGGATAATCAAATCTGATCCGGGCGATAAGACAGCGCATGAAATGCTTGCGATGCTCGATAAACGATACGGCAACTGCCATGCGGCAATTGACCATTTTGTTTCTGGCGGAGACGCTATTGGAGTTCATCCTGAATCCCTCGAAGCATACGCCTATTGCTTAGTACACTTGGAGCAGTTTGAAAAGGCGGTTCCCCTCTTCGAGAAGCTTATTGGACTGCTGCCGAAGCAGACCTATCCCAAATACGATCTCGCGGTCATTCTAGTCACGACGAAACAGAATGAGGCTGCAATCAAGATACTCGAACCATTACTTACTGCAGACCAGCAAGACCCGGACATTTTGAGTCTCGCCTCGCAGGCTTATGAGGCCGTGGGCAATACTCCCAAGTCCGTGGCCCTCCTTCGCCAAGCAATTGTCTTGAGCCCAGCGACTGCAAGCTACTATGTTTCCTTTGCTGCCATTTCCATGGAACACGACTCATTTCAGGTCGGAATCGATATGATCAACGCCGGCTTGCAGCGCATTCCCCGCGAGTCTTCTCTCTATCTTTCGCGCGGGCTACTTTATGCGCAACTGGCGCAGTTCGACAATGCAGAGAGCGATTTCAAGATAGTAGAGCAACTTGATTCTGCGCAAAGCCTCAGTTCTTATGCTGTCGATCTAACTGAAGTGCAAAGAAATAACCCGGACGAAGCGCTACGAAGAGTGCGGGCGCAACTCAAATTTCATCCGGGAAGTGCGTTATTGCATTTTCTCTTCGCGGAGTTGATCACGAACCAAGCGCCGGCCATTGAGAGCGTCGAGTTTAAAGAGGCAATGAAATCAGCCCTGGTCGCGGTAAGACTGAAGCCCGATCTTGTCGGAGCGAGAGACATTCTCGCCAGCATGTACATGCGATCTGGTCAATACAATCTCGCCATCGAACAATGCCGGCTGGCACTCAAGGATTCCCCTTCAGACGAAACCGCAGCGTATCATCTGGTCATCGCTCTGCGCCACACCAAACAAAGCGGAAGCGACGAGATGAAGGTGCTGGTGAAGCGTCTCTCAGAGATGCATCAAGAATCGCTAAAGAGGGAAACTGACAGGAAGCGATATAGGCTCATCGAGGAGTCATCTTCTGTGAAGTAGATCGGCATCATTGGTTGATCTCAGGATAAGTGAAGATCTGGAGGAGTGACGGGTCAGCGGAAAGTCCAAAAGGAAGACACGCTTTCCATCACTCCTCCCAAGGAGCTGACAAGTTAGAAGCTGGCACGCAGGTGGAGTTGGAGACTGCGTGCAGGCAACTGACTGGTTGAGTGGCCAAATCCGCCGCCCGCCATATCCGAGTTAATCCCATGCAGGTTGGTGCGATTGAATAAGTCGAAGACCTCACCCTTTGCCTCGAACTTCATTCTTTCTCCCATAAAGAATGGGAATGTGAAGAACTTCTGAAAGGTGAAATCAAGGTTGTTGTATCCGGGTTGGTCGTAAGTGTTCCGGCCGAGATCCCCTTCGACGCCAAGAGCGGGCGCCGGGAATGCTGACGCTGCGAAAAGCCCATTCAAGTAATCCTTCTTCTTTTTTCCGGTCAAGTGTCTGCCGAAAGAAGGGGCGCTTGGAACATCCCAGTTGTTTCCGTCCGCGTTGTAGTCTCCGCCGACATTGCGGAGAATAGTGTTTCCGCTTGTATAGGTGCATGTGCCTTGCGGATTCTCCGGATTGTCGCAGGGCTTGAAAGCCGCAGTGGTATAGACCGTGAAGGGCAACCCGGACTGCAAGACCCAAACGCCGCCCAACTGCCAACCACCGAGAACGTTTCTCGCCAACAGTGAATTATAGGTACCCGGAACGATCCAGGTTCCATCCGCTGAAAACTGCTGGTGAATGTCGAAGTCGGCGCGCCCTCGCTGAGCCTGAAAATTGTCTGCCTGGATGATGTTTGTGTTGGTTGTGATCTGTCCACCGGATATCGATTGCGCTGTGCTGTAGACATCAAGCGCCTTGCCCATAGAGTAGATTCCCCGCAGCGCAAGCCCATGGGAAATACGGCGGGTGAGCGTTGCAGATCCAACGTGGCCGACGGAGTTTCCGTTGGAAGTGCCATACTCAATGGCATTAAAGCTTGGATTGAGGAACTGAGGATTGTTCTTGTTGACGATCAAATCACCGGCGAAACGATTTGCATTCTGAAAGATTGGCAGGTGATGCGCGGCGGTTCCAGAGTAGTTGATCTCCGCTATCAGGTTGCTCGGCAATTGCTGCTGCACGCTGACGGTCCAAGCTTCCACCTGAGTCATCTTATAGTTGAAGTCGAAGCCTCCAAGGCCGGATCGTTGTGGCACACCATTGATCAGGATGCCGCCTCGCGAGTCGAAAGTCACACCGGACGTAGCTTCGACGGGACAGACTTCAGTGAAGCCCGTTGGTGGACTACAGAGCTTGAAGTCAGGTGTTATACCGGTCTGACGTGTGTTGACCGAAGGCGTGAAAATGTACGGCAGGTTGCCCGAAGTCGCGTCGGTGATGTGGAGGTACGGCGGTTGATCCGCGAACATTCCCGCGCCGGCGCGCAGCGCTGTTTTTCCGTTGCCAAAAACATCCCAGGCAAACCCCACGCGCGGGGTAAAGTAGTAGATCGTGTGATCCAGCACATCCGACCGTCCGTTTGGAGCTGCAGAAGTTACAGCGCCTGCAATCTGCTGCTGCCGGCTCGAGCCTGACCCCAGCGTCAATAGGGTCAGCTTTGGAGTCTGGATGGCAAACAGGTGACCGAGCGAGTCATAGCGGAAACCGACGTTAATCGTAAGTCTCGGGGCCACCTTCCAGTCGTCCTGAACAAAGAACGCCGTGTAAAGATCGCGGTAGCGGCGCGCATAGGGCGCCTGCCCATGGGTGGTGAGATCCACCTTGGAACCGGTCTCCGATGTTGCTTTATCCTGGACGAAGTCCAACAGATTGTCGAAGCTGTAAGTTGGACGAGTGAAAGCACTGTCTTGATGATCGACTTCGCGGATGTTGAATCCGTCATATCCAAACTTGAGCGTGTGCGATTTAACGGTGGCCGTTAAGACATCGCGCCAGCCGACCGTGGTTTGGATGAAGTTGCCGGCACCCCACGTTCCAAATCCCTGCAATCCACTTACGTTGATGTAGGGGATTGCTTCTGTGGGAGAGGTTCCGTTCGCGCCCTGCGGACGAATTTCATTTGCGCCGAATTCATTCAGCAATTTCGCCGAGAATGTGTGTGTCCAGTCGACGTTGATGAAATCGGCAGCACCGGTATATGGGATGTTTGTGGCAGGCCGCGGTTGAATGCCTTCCGAGTTTTGGCTGGTGCGCATCGCATCCACGTAGACGCGATCATTCTTGCCGAGATAGTAGTCGACTCTGAAGCTCCACTGGTATCCGTTCTTTGGCGTGGACCAGTTGATATTCGTGTCCCCAATGGCGTTCAAAGAGTCCGGCAGACCTGCAGGCGCCGTGTAGAACCCCGGGTTTGCAGCCTTAACCTGGGCAACTGTCTTGAAATTGGTTGTAGGGAAAGACCCAGGAGGTGCCGTCTTGAGGATTCCTGCTGCCAGGGTGTTGGGGAGATTGGCGGAGACCCAGTTGTCAAAATCCTGTGTCTCGACGGTGAACTGACCGCCGCCTGCCGCACTAGAGCGTAGCACATCGATGGCGCCGTACCAGAACAGTTTGTTCTTGATCGCAGGTCCGCCCAAGGTTGCGCCGTATTCACTCCGGCTGAAGACCGGCACCGTAGATTGAAATTGGGTGCGCGCGCTCAGCGTATCGTTCAGAAAATAGTAGTCGAGGGTGCCATGAATCCTATTGGACCCTGAGTTGGTGAAGACCTGGACAGTGGCGCCGCCATTACGTCCCTTCTGGGCATCGAAGTCGTTGGTCATGACGTTCATCGATTGCACGATTTCGGGGTTGGGAGAAATGGAGGTACCGCCGCCGCGGGACGGGCTGTTGGTGTATGCGCCATCAATCGTGTAGCCGTTCTGTTCCTGACGCAGTCCGGCGGCGTTGATGTTGATCGCGTATTCCGTAGTGAAATTGTCGGCGGAGGTGGTTGCGCTTCCGGTCATGCCCGGTGTCAGAGATGAGAGCCCGTAGACATTTTGGCCTACAAGCGGCGTCTCCTGCAAGGTGGTATCCGCAATCACGGAACCGGTTGCTGGAGTGACAAGGTCAACCGATGTCTCCGAAGCAGAAATCTCGACATTGGTGGAAACTGCTCCTACCTTCAGCACGGGGGCAATGGTTCTAACCTCTCCCACCTGAAGGGTAAGATGCGGTTCCTTCCAGGTCTCGAAACCATTCATTTGAATTTGAACGGAGTAAGTGGAGGCGGCGATGCTGTCGATGCGGAAGTAGCCGGCGTCACTTGTTGTGGTGGCTTTGGTTACTCCGAGCCGGGTATCCGTGACGGTAACTGTAGCTCCTGAAACTGCGGCTCCGGATGGATCGTGCGCCGTTCCCTCAATTCCGCTTGAGAACTGAGCAAATGCCGGCATTCCACCCAAGCCAAGCAGGAGCACTACAAGCGTTGAAGTTCGCGTCAGATACTTCATACTCTTCATACTGGTCTCCTTTGGCAATCCATTTCTTCTCGATGTGAACCGTGGCCTGATTGTGTTTCGCGGTGGCTTTAGGTGCGCCGTCCAATGCCGCACTAACGCCCAACAACTTTAACCAACGTGCTGTCCTGATTTGTCCACGCCTGCGCACCATCGTGTGTGAACCGGTCTGTTGCATCGTTCCAGTGCATATTCGTAATGCTGCTGTCTCCTTTCTCATACGCGTAGGTTTTTCCATCATCGTTATAGAGAGTGAAGTCACAATCTGCACCCGGATATACGCGTACACTGGCGACCGACTGCTGTTGATGAGTGGTCTCAATAGCCGTTCCGAAAGGAATGATAGATCCAGCGCGAACGAAAAGTGGAATGGTGTCGATGGCGGCCGACGCTGTAACAGTCTGGCCGCCTTTCAGTCGCTCGTTAGTCCAGTAGTTGTACCAATCTGCGCCGGCGGGCAAGTAGACCTCGCGGCTTGTTGCTCCCTGTTGTGTAACTGGGGCAACCAGGAAGGCGGGACCGAACATATACTCGTCGCGCAAATCGGCCACCTTGGGGTCGCTGGGAAAATCCAATGGCAGCGCGCGAAGGAAAGGCGCACCGGTAATCCAGGTTCGGTAACCCAACGAATAGATATAGGGCATAAGTTCGTAGCGCAGGCGCAAGTACTTCTCCAGAATCGGCTCGGCCTGGCTGCCATAGGACCAAACCTCGTTCGTGGCGCGACTGCCATGACTGCGGAAGATCGGCAGGAACGTGGCGTACTGAAACCAGCGCGTATAGAGCTCTGGGTAGTCATCATAGTTACCCACGTTTGCGCGCGCATCTGACGGGTCAAGCAGCGGGGGGTGAACCGGGTGATGCTCCGATGGGAGATACTGCCAGCCGCCTGTGTCGTTCGACCAGTAAGTCAAACCAGACGCGGCAAAATCCAAGCCGGTGGGGATCTGGCGCTGGAGCGTATCCCAAGTGGGGTAAATATCTGAAGACCAGAAGATTGCTCCGTTGCGCTGCGCGCCAAGGTAAGCGTCCCGCGAAAGAATCAATGCGCGCCTGTCTGGTTGGTCTTTACGGAATCCGTCGTAGAGAGCGGCGGTGTGAAAGAGCGGGTAAACGTTGAAGAATTGTGTGCCGGGACCGATGTGGAAATAGGCGCCGTTGGGCGGCAAATCGGGCTCTGTTTCATCGGCCCACAAGGAGTCAAACCCCTGGCTGAGAATATTTTCGCGGATAGTGCTCCAGTACCACGCGGCAGCTTTCGGGTTGGTGGTATCGATGTCTGAACCGGCGCGGTCATAGGGTTTGCCGTCGATCGGCGTACCGTCGGCTGTGTGAATAAGCCAACCCTTTTGGCGCAGCTCATTGTAAAAGCGCGCTTCCGGGACAAACCGCGGCCAGACGCTGATCATGGTCTCAAAACCCATGTCGTGGAGTTGTTTGCTCATGGCCACGGGATTTGGCCAGAACTTGGGGTCCATGTCCATTTGACCCATCTTTGTGTAATAGAACCAATCAACAACCAGGACACCCGCCGGCAGGTGACGGTCGCGATAACCATGAGCTACGTCGAGTAACTCCATTTGGCTCGCATAGCGCTGCTTGGACTGGATGTAGCCGTATGCGGCCTTTGGCAAAAGTGGCGTTGGGCCGGTTAACTGCCGGTAGCCTGCATAGATTTCGTCCGCCGTAGCACCCGCGATGACAAAGAAAGAGACCCGGTCACCAACCTCGGAGGTCCATCGCGTCTGCTCGTTGAAGCCCGGCTCGATCGTGGTCTTGGACGAGTTATCCCAGACCAGGCCGTAGCCTTTGTTGGTGACAAGGAATGGCACGCAGGTCGTTGGCCCAGCGGGGGCAAGATAATCATTCCAGCAACGGACCGGATGTCCGCGATGGTCAAGGAATCCCTCATGGTTCTGACCAAGTCCGTAATAGTGCTCATCGTCCGGCGAAGCAAAGGTTGCACCCACGACATAGAATTCGGGATCGGTTGGCCGCCGGTCGCGGGCGAGATCTGCCGTACCGTCCTTGTGGTTTGGAACTGCCTGGGACCAGCCTGTAAGTTCGAGGAGCTTTTCTCCGCTCGGCGTGCTGAAAGTAATCTGTGTGCCTGGAGCGGAACCGCCAAAGTATTTTCCAATGTCGACCATCGTCGAAAGGGGCGGATCCGCATCCCGATCTTTACCGACAGTGGCCACGATCCGCGCCGACTTGTAGACATCAGCCTTCGCGGTTTGATCGGCAGTCCAGCCCGTGGTTGCGGGTGAAGCTATAAAGCCGTAACCCGGAGCGCCCAGGGCTGACTCCTTCTTGAGGCTCAGGGTCACGCGGAGAATATTCGGTGCGTAAGGTTCCAGAACAACGGTCGCACCCTCGCGGTCAAGTACAAGGTGTGGGCTCGGAGTTTGTGCAACCGCAGAGGCACAGGCAAGAACAATTCCCGAAAAAACTGCGATAAGCGAAAATCTTTGCATGAAGACCTTCTTAAGTACTCAAGTCCAGTAAATCGATTTTGAGGTTAAGCTTGGCGCTCGAGGGGTACAAGTAAAACACGGTGTAAATACAGTGTGCTTTTGCCTGTAAAGTGAGCATTTTGGCCCCCCCCGCTTCCAGACGCCGATTTTACTGTAAGAAATTCAGTTGAAAGAGCGTGGCCGCTATGGCGTCCACGGATGTGCTTCCCGGTGCTTGGCCGCGCCAATGGGTGAAAGTCGCCGCGGGGAACTGTTCTACGTATATGGCTGATTATAAGCGCGTTAGTAGTTATTGCCTTGTCATATCTTTGCTTGCCGACCCTTAGATTGCCATGACCGTTCAACCTCAGGCCGGTCTTGACAAAGCTGTCTTGGGTTGGTTCTACTTCATCATTGTCGTCGCAAGTGGCGATTGATACAGCGCACGCGCCGGCCACTTTCGGCCTGGATCGCAGAAATCGTTTGCTCAGAAGCTGTGAAGTGGAGTTTCTCCATGCCAAGACGCACGATTTTGCAGCAAGGACGAATCAGGATATTTAGACTGAAGGCGATCGCGGGAATACGATTTCGCAATACGCCTCAGGAGTACCTAGTGAGGAATGAATGAGATCAATTGTCGAACAGCCACAGGATGATGAGGTCCCTCGCTTTCCCGCAGATGGTAAGGAAGTGAGACCAGATGACGTTGTTCGCGAACTCGACAAGATCCTGGGGAGCCAGTTCTTCCGCAGTGCGGGGCGTTCAAAGCAATTCCTGCAGTATGTCGTCAAACATAAGCTGGAGGGCAATGCAGAACAGCTTAAGGAACGCACAATAGGGACCGAGGTCTTCCTGCGGCCAGCGGGCTACGCAACTGGAGATGACCCAGTGGTTAGGGTACAGGCCGGTGAAGTCAGGCGCAGACTCGAGCAATACTACCAGGCAACGCAGGCCGACTCTCCAATCCGGATTGAACTTCCTGTCGGCTCGTACTCCCCCGTTTTCCTGCCGAGGCCGGCCACTGCGCCAATGCAAAGTCCTCCTCTTCGCCTCGCTTCACTAGAACTGGAACCTCCTCGGAAAAAGAACCGAGTAAAGCCGCTGTTAATAACGGCGGTCGGTTTGGCTCTCGCGCTGGCCGCAGGAGTTGGGTTCCTGGCTACCCATCGCCCTATTCGACTGAAAACTGTTTTGGAACAGTTTTGGAATCCCGTCTTTACTACTCGACAACCCGTCCTGATTTGCCTGGCAAAGCCGGTGGCCTACCGGCCCACCGAAGATATCTATCGGAGATATTCCCGCAGCCATCCGGGCACCTTTCAAACAGAAGCGGAGCGGGCGAATTTGCCGCTGCCATTGGATCCAAATGAAAAACTCTCGTGGGATGATCTGTTCATCTACACGGACTACGGCGTCGCTGCTGGAGATGTATATGCGGCTGTGTCAATCTCCGCGCTCATGGGTGGAATCGACAAGCCCAGCCAACTGCGGATTGGGACCAACTATACATATGAGGATCTCCGAAACTCGCCGGCGGTCGTGGTGGGCGGCTTCAACAACAAATGGACGATGCAGTTGACATCAAACCTGCACTTTGCGTTTGTGGAAGACCATGAGCAGTACATGATTCAAGAGCGCCTTCCAGGTGGCCGGGTTTGGCATACTCGTACTGACCAAAATGGGGACACGATCGAAGACTTTGGGATCGTCAGTCGATTGGTCGACTCGAAGACCGGTCAATTCACCATTACCGTGGCAGGTATCGGCCCCAAGGGCACGCAGGCGGCAGGCGAGTTTGTTTCTACGGCGCAATACCTGGAGGAAGGTCTTCGGGGTGTTCCATCTAATTGGCAAAAGGGCAATCTGGAAATTGTCTTGCAAACCACGGTAACCGATTCGGTCGCGGGACCACCCCACGCTGTGGCAAGTTACTTCTGGTAGCGCTGCGGCTAGTCTCGCAGGGCCTCTCACCTACAACTGAAATGCAGTACAATCCGAGCGACTCGTTGCTTAGGGAGATACTCGTAACTTATGTGGACCTCGAATGCGATCTTTCGTGCGACTTTAAGACTTGTCTTGGTTCCGCTGGTTCAATGCGGCTGCCCTTACGCACATGCTCAGGCTGGTACGATCGCTGAGTCAGAAATTCAATCAAGATGGGCCCATGACGATGGCAACACAATGCCGATGTCCGCCGACTATCGAGAGGTGCAGCATCGGCTGGCACAGGGTTGGAATACGTGGGATGTGAACAGCGTTGTTACTCAGGTCCTGTTGCCTGAAGGTTTGGCGATTCATGTAGGACTCAAGCACAACAATACCCTTTTTGGCGACGCGTTTCTTGGGAACGCACTTATCGGACGGCTAGAGCCCGGCGCCGAACAGGTAAAGCCTGGCCCTCATTCATGGACAGGAGACTACACCGACATTAGCATCGCCTGGAAGGGGCATAATTGGCGCATTCAGAGCGCACGTGACGCAAGCGATCTGGTTCTGCTGGTTAGCCCGCTGCCGTCCAAGTCCTCTTCGGTACTTCCGCCAACTGTTGTCTTTACGGTCGATTTTCTGTGGAACCGCCCCGGGACCGCGCTGAAACGATCGGGCTTTATCGAGACGCGCGGGGCAACCGGAATAGTCCCTGTGTATTGCACCTGTGTCAAGCCGCAGACAAATCCGACGCGCGAATATATCGATATACCGATCGGCGGCCCGTACTTTGCGGAAGATCTAACTCACCCCGTCGGCGTAAGCACCGGCAAACGCCGCACGATTGCCGAGATCGAAGCGGTCATCGCACGGCAAGAGAGCAGGTACAAAAGTTCCATCGCCGCGAGCGGCAAGAACGCACCAATTGTAGATGCGATTGAAACAACACTCGGATGGGACACGATCTACGAACCGAGCAAGCAGCGAGTGGTTTCACCGGTAAGCAGAGTGTGGAGCGTGAATTGGGGCGGCTATGTGATCTTCGACTGGGATACTTTTTTTGCAGCCACAATGGCAGGCCTCGCCGATCGAGACCTTGCCTATGCCGATGCGATCGAGACCTTGCGAGAATCGACGGCCCAAGGATTCGTGCCTAACTATGCGCGAACTGGCGGTTGGAAGAGCTCTGACCGCTCCGAGCCGCCAGTGGGATCGATTACCGTGCTTGGTTTGTACCAGCGATATCATGACCGCTGGTTTCTTGAAGATGCTTTCGCTCCACTCCTGCGCTGGAATCAGTGGTGGGCAGAACATCGCGACATTCAAGGTTATCTGGCGTGGGGAAGCGATGGGGAGAACAGGCCTGAGAATTTGGACGACAGCTCACGAGGCACCCGCGGCGGTGCAATCCTGGAGTCGGGATTGGATAACAGCCCCATGTACGATGCGGCAACTTATGACGCTAAGTCGCACCTGCTCGAGTATGCCGACGTCGGACTCATGAGCATGTATATCGCCGACTGCGACGCATTGGCGGAGATTGCTGGGATACTCGATAAACCAAAGGATGCGGCTGACCTGAAGGAACGCAGCGCACGCTATCGGGTGAAGCTGGCGACGCTCTGGGACGAAGGCGCGGGCATCTTTTTAAATAAGGACCTGCACACGGGGCAATTCAACAGGCGGCTCTCACCGACAAACTTTTACCCCATGCTGGCACGAGTGGCAACTCCGGCACAGGCCAAAACAATGATAGAACGTTACCTGATGAACCCCAGGGAATTCTGGGGTGAATGGGTAATTCCCATGATCTCCCGTGACGATCCCGCCTTTGGCGATCAAGAATATTGGCGCGGTCGTATCTGGGGCCCGACTAACTATCTTGTCTATCTCGGCCTCAGGAATTACGACAACCTGAATGTTAGCCGGGAGTTTGCGGCCAAGTCTTACAACTTGTTCCTGAAGGAATGGACTGATAAGGGGCACGTGCATGAAAACTACAATGCAATCAAAGGGAGCGGGGACGATGTGTCGAGCAGCGATCGCTTTTACCATTGGGGTGCGCTTCTGGGTTACGTAGAGGAATTAGAACGAAGCCGGACGGAGTAGCCAAGCAACGTCGGAGTGTTCTAAAGCCGGGATAACTTTGTGTTCAACTCTGACCGCTGCAACTGATTTTCGTGAACTGAGGCATAGGTATTTCCGCGCGCCTGACGCAACGGATTCCCGATCATGCTGCGCCAGATGGGAACCCCATGTCCAAATACAAGCTATAGATGGGCCAGTCCGCGCTGTAGTGCTGTAACGACCGCTTGGGTTCGATCGGTTACGTTCAGTCTCATCAGGATGACGCTGACATGGCACTTTACGGTGGACTCTGCGATCCCCAACTCGACCGCAATCTCCTTGTTGCTTCTGCCCCTAACCAAGAGATTAAGCACTTCACGCTCCCGCGCACTGAGATCCGAGTTCGGCATTCGAGAGGAAAGTGTGCGCGACACGGGAGGAGGCAAAAACCGCCCGCCGCTCTGAACGCGGCGTAGGGCACTTACGAGCGTGTCGTGCGGCATACCTTTCACGATATAGCTGCGCGCTCCCGCCTCGAGCGCCTGATGAATGTCCTCGTCGCCTTCGTATGTAGTAAGCACTACAAACTTGGCATTGCGATGGCGGCCAATGACGGTACGAATTGCTTCGACGCCGCTCATGCCGGGGAGTCTTAGATCCATGAGCGTGATGTCCGGAAGATGCTTTTCGAAGAGTTCGACGGCCTCTTCGCCGCTTCCCGCCTGGGCAACGGTGGTCATGTCCGGTGTGGCCTCGATGATGGCTGCAATGCCCATCCGCATGATGGGATGATCATCGACAACCAGAACCCGAATTTTGATTGCTTCCTTCATTTCTGCCTGTTCGACCACCGCTACCTCCATTTTCCCTGCATTGTCGGCCATTCCGCAAGGCTAAGGAGGGGGTGATCTGTCGAATGAGTTAACTACCGGGAGCACGTTACCCTGATTGTCAAAGAAGCTCCGTTCGCGCAGATCGCCTTCAGCAGCCGGCTCCCACCAAAAAACACCCTGGCCAAGCCCATCGGGAATTGCGCGGACCGCCGCATCGACCGCAAGCAGAAAAGCCTTCTGTCCCTCAGGGGTCTCTGGAAATTCCGCTATCTTGCCAGCTTTGTTTCCCGG
This sequence comes from Acidobacteriaceae bacterium, assembly GCA_003151985.1. GTDB lineage: Bacteria > Acidobacteriota > Terriglobia > Terriglobales > Acidobacteriaceae > Telmatobacter. The sequence continues at coordinate 15,376 of PLZC01000225.1, read as the reverse complement.
AGTCCAATTGTATGCGGCTTCCACGACGATAATCGGATGTTTGTAGCGCAACGCGAGATTGCGCAGATTGCCGCGCATCGTGGCGATGTCGCCGTGCCAGAAGGGATAGTAAGACAGCCCTATCACATCGAAAGAGACGTTGCGCCCGGCGAGTTCATCAAAGAAGTGGACGGCTGTGTCATAGTCGCCACTGCGGTCGATGTGAATCATGATGCGCGGCCTGGGCCGGGAGCCGCGTCCGGCCTCGACGCCTTTTATGCCGGCCTTGACCAGGTCGGTGAAGTTATCCCAGTTATCGGGTAACTTGCCGTCGGGCCAGAGCATTCCGTTAGTTATCTCGTTGCCCACCTGCACTATCTCCGGCATGAGTCCCTTGCGAGCGAAAGCGGCGATAACATCACGGGTGTAGGCGAATACCTGGCCCTCTAGCTGCTTGTGGTTGAGGTTGCTCCATGCCGCAGGAGTGAACTGTTTGCCGGGGTCCGCCCAGGTGTCAGAGTAATGAAGATCGAGCAATAGATGAAAGCCCATCCGCTTGGCTCGCTTGGCAAGGGCGAGAGTGTAGTGCAAATCATTGGGAAGCTTATCGGTACTCACTGACGGGTCGTGAAAGATCCGCAGCCGAACCCAGTTGTAGTTATGCTCGTGGAGGATAGCCAGGACGTCCTTTGGTTGGCCTGCCTCTTTGAAGACCACTCCGCCCTGCTCACACTTGCCGAGGAAGGAGACGTCCGCGCCGATCGCGTAGGTCTGCGCATCACAGAAGCAGCAGACGGCGGCAGTCAGATAAAAGACAAATGCCAGCCTGATGAAATTAAGCATCGCAGTCTGCAACGGATTAGCCTCTACCGCTCTCTTGCTATTCAATAGAGCCTCCTGCTTCAAGTTCTCCGGCGGGCTGGAGACGAGGCACGCAAGACGCGCCAGTCAGCGGTTGTCTGCGCTGATCACAAGTTGGTATTCGGGCACAAGGCGTATTCCGTCCAGTTTGCCGATTTGGCCGCCGGATGAAAAATCGAGAGGGTCCGAGATCTCAAGATACAGTTGTGTATCCTTGCGCAGTGGCAAGATGCTGAGTTCGAAAGTGCTGGGACCCTTTGGATTAAGGTAGCGCCGCACCCCGATGTTCCAAGGCTGGCCATTGTAGAAGTCGTCATTCAGCAACCGGTGGGCCGAATATAAGCGCGCCACATCCCCTTTGTAATTGACTTGAAGAAACAGTTCGCTGAGTCCATCCATGGCTCTCGGTGGAAGCGTGATCGACCACTTTCCTGCCTGTGGCAGCTCAGCTTCAGAAGGCGCCTGCGCGACTCCGTGCGAACGCCATTTCGGGGCGGGCCCTGACTTTACAAGTGGTGCGCTCCCCATGACTTGAACCTGCAAGGATTGAAGCTGCGGATCCCGCATCGTGGCCTGTGCGGCAAAGCCCATAACCTGCCCCGTGGCGGCGGTCCTAGTAAGCGGTAGGCTGGCTAGCGGGGGAGCGGCAAGCGGAGGCGTAATTGCGAATTCAAAACGCGGAGTGGTGCGGGAGCGAAGCCAAATGCGCGCTGGGTTCGCATCGGGGTCGGCAAAGAAGTCATGGCGGGAAATAAGCAGACGGTCACTGCCGCCGATGCGCACCTTCCAGGCATCTTCGGCTTCCTGCGCAGTGAGCAAGACAATGTGGATGGTTTTACCCTGTCTCGAAACAAGATGGATCGACGAGTTGACACCAGGCTCCATCCCGGTCACGTAGTGGGTACTGGAATCGTTCGTTGTCTCTCCGCTCGATGCCCGTACGGTGCCGGCGCTTCGAGAATCGAATGCGAATTCAGTGGGGATTCCGGGGACTGCGGAAAAGTAGAGTGTAGTAACTCCATCGTTTACGATGCGTGTGAACAATTGGGCAGTGCTGTAGCGGAGCGTAACGCCGTCGATGTGAAGATTGAACGGCCAGATGAAGTAAGCACCCGATGGAATATCGACCGGACGCCGTGGAACCCGCAAAGACCCTCCGGGCAGGCGGACCTCAAATTGTGCGGCCTTCCGCACCGGCATCGAGTAGTTGCGTACGTAATTGTTGAGGAAGATGAATCCCGTGTCTCCGTTGGAGCGCACCGAAGCACGCGGTACTGAAAGATCTTCAGGGTTCTTTGGCACAACGTCGGGGGCGTGGACCATCATCGGAGCCAGGTCGGCTCCAAAATCTTTCAGGAAGTATTGGAAGACTTTCAGCTTGCGGAACGAGGCGCGCTCCTGCCCGTACTCACCCAAGGGAGCCTGAAAATCATAGGACTTGATCGGTACATCGTTGGGGTAGCCGGTGGCCTGTGACTCCTGGAGAGGGGACAATTTTCCCTCCGGATTTTCGCCACCCTGAAACATGTATGTTCCATAGAGGTTGACGCCGGAGCCAAGCATCACCGGAAGCATGGCGGCAATGTCATCGCTCTGAATGACCGGACGACGGTGGTAAGTGACTTCGTTTCCGCCACCCATCTCGGCGGTGAAGTAAGGCAACAGGTCAGGCGTGGAAGGCGGTGCGGACGACGGCGATGCCATCGCGTCGGCGCTGCTGATTGCGCCCATGTTGGCAGCGACGCGGCTCTGGAAACGGAACGAATAAACTTCGGGCGGCGGCAGTTTGGTGAGAGAGCCGTCCCAGGGCGCATCGGGATATCCACCATAGACTGGAAGTACCGCGCGCCGCGGCACCGCGGCATTATCCCATCCAGTGATGAGGTAGAGCGGAACATCGAGACCGTTCTCAATTGCAATTTTCTTCAGCGCCAGGATGTGCTCCTCGCCCGCGCCCGGACCGCGCATCGAATACTCGTTCTCAATTTGAATTCCGACAACAGGGCCGCCATCCTTCCAGAGAAGGCCCTTGAGCTGCTCGCCGATCTGCCCGTACCACATACGCACATGGGAAAGATAAGCCGGATTGTTGACGCGGGTCGGGCCCGCCGCGACCAGCCAATCCGGGAAGCCGCCGTTACGCGCTTCTCCATGTGCCCAAGGCCCTATGCGCGGAAGCAGATACATGCCGTGCCGGGCACACAGTTGGGCAAATGTACGCAAATCGCGTTGCCCCTTCCAGTCAAATTGGCCTGCGACCTCCTCGTGATGAATCCAGATCACGTATGTGGCGACAATGTCGACTCCGCTGGCTTTCATTTTGAGGATTTCTTCTTCCCATTGCGATTCGGGATAGCGCGAGAAGTGAAACTCTCCCATTACCGGCAACCAGGGCTTTCCGTTGCGGGTAAGATAGCGGCTGTTGACTCGAATGATGCTGTCTGAAGGCGACTTTGCGGAGCCCTCGTCATAACTCGCCGGCCCAGGCTCTACGTAGGGCTGACTCGCATCTATGCGAATCGTTGTGCTGTCTTGCGCGCGCGACGGAAGAGCCGCGCAAAACCCCATGAGCAGAGCCACACTGGCGAAAGCGCATATCCGGATCTGCGAAGGATTTAGGGCCGCAATGATCGATCGTAAAATGGGAGAAATCAAGATGAACTCCGACGCGGTGCTTCTTTCTCAAACGCGGCTTTTCTGCAAGCCAGGGAGAAAGTTCACTGTACTCCTTCGGCATGCACTCCAGATCCTTCAAAAGTCGGACGGCCATGGATTTCGTTGACCCGGCATTTGGAAGTTAAAACGACTGACGCTATACCGGGAAGTGTAACTTGTGATAAACCGGGAGCGCAGAAAGAATTGTTTTCCCGGCCGCTGGCCGCGAGAATCCAATCGGCCTCGATGAGGTAGACGCCTTGAAGCACGTGGAGCCGACAAAGCTCAGATCGACAAATAGGCCATGCAGGCTGGCTATCATCCTACTGATTGGCGCTGCGGTTTGCGCCTGTATGAGGGCCGAGAGCCTCGCCGGATACACGCGGCATGTGTGGCAGGCAGCGGATGGTTTGCCGGAGCAGACTGTCCAGGCGTTTGCACAAACCCGCGATGGGTATCTGTGGATCGGCACAACTGGAGGTCTGCTGCGCTTTGACGGCGCGCACTTCACGGTATTCGATCGGCAAAACACTCCATCTCTTCACGAAAACAGCGTCTTCTCGCTTATGGTTTCGCGCGATGGGACCCTGTGGATCGGCACGGACGGAGGAGGAATTGCGAGTTACTCCAACGGCGGGTTCCGTTCCTGGACTACGCAGGATGGGACAAACATAGATTTTGTACGGACGCTGGTCGAGGATGCGGATGGCGCCGTATGGGCCGGAGCCGACAATGGCCTTTGGCGGCTCGACAGAGAGCGGTTTGTACGCATCGACGGCACTCCGGCGATCCCCAGCGTCTCTGTCCACGCGATCTATCGAGATCGCGAGGGCCGACTTTGGGTAGGGGGATCGCGGCTGTTTCACCTGCACGGAAAGGCCACCCGAGAGTACTCGCTGGGAAGCGAGGCAAGCCAGAATCAGATAAAATCCATCATTCAAACAAGGGATGGAACGCTTTGGGTGGGCACGGTGACCGGGTTGAACCGGTTGCTTCCCGGGCACGACAGTTTTGAGCGCGTCCAGGGTGTCACCGGGACTGTTCGCGTTCTTCGTCAAACGCCGGACGGCGTACTCTGGATCGGCACCATTGGGCAAGGGGCCTTCCAGTTCAATGGTGAAGACCTTACCCGGTTCACAGCTCCCACCTCTCTGCCAAGCAACACGGTGTTGAATTTTTTCGAGGACCGAGAGAAGAATTTTTGGATTGGGACACAAGCCGGGATGCTTCGCCTCACCCGGTCGCAGGTGAGCGTCATTCCTCTGCCCGAGGCCAATGACTCCGACTTCGGAACCATCTACCAGGATCGTGACGGCAGCTTCTGGATTGGCTCGACGCAACTGTTCCAGATGAAGGATGGCAAAGTAGTTCCGCGAGTCCTTCCGGGAATGAGCGGAGTCCACGTGCGTAATGTGTACCGCGACCGATCCGGCGTGCTGTGGGCGGGAACGGATGGAAACGGTGTGTTTCGCATCTCGGCAGACCGTACCACGCGTCTCACTTCCCGCGATGGCTTGTCCAACAATTTCATCCGCGCCATGACCCAGGACCATGACCGAAGCATGTGGATAGCCACAGATGCGGGTCTCAACCACATTCTGGGTGAAGGCGCGAGCGTACACATTGTCAGTTATCAACCGCGGGACGGACTTGTTCATCCCAGCATTCGCGCTTTGATTGAAGACAGCCGAGGAGACTTGTGGATCGGCACGGAGCGCGGCCTAAGCCACATGCATGACGGCGTGTTTACCGGCGACGCAGCCACCAGCGCCCTGGCCCAAATGAAGGTTTGGGCGATTCACGAGGACGCTGACGGCGGCCTGTGGTTCGGAACCCGCAACGATGGCCTGTTCCGTTTTCGTGGCGGCAAGTTGGCGCATTTTTCAGTTGAGGACGGCCTGGCCGGCAATGCAATTTATCAGATCGTCGAGGATAGTGCCGGCCACCTTTGGACAAGCGGGCCAAACGGGATTTCGTTGTTGAACAGGCATGAACTGGATGCTCAAGCGGAGTCGTCCAGGCGCAGTTTGGGGCTGACCTTCTATTCAATCTCCGAGATGCCTCCAAGCACCGAGATTTACGGAGGCACGCAACCCTCCGCATGCATCACCGCAGAGGGCGACGTGTGGTTTCCCAGCAGTCGCGGGCCTATTCATATTCACCCTGCCCATAACTCCCTGCTTCCGCCGCCACCGTTGCGGATTCAGGGCGTGCTTGCCGACGGAGTACCGTCCGCAATGAACGGACCGGTCGTGTTACAGCCGGGCAACAGCCGCCTTGAGTTTTCCTTCACCCCGATTCGGCTCCGCTCCCAGGATGGGTTGCGCTTCCGCTATAAGCTCGATAATTTTGACCGGGACTGGGGCGCAGCCAGGTCCTCGCGGACAGCCGATTACACCAACCTTCCCGCGGGCCGCTACATCTTTCGTGTACGAACCTTTGAAGTCGAAAACCCCGATGCAATTTCCGAGACCTCGATCGAGGTTGTGCAACGGCCATTTTTTTATCGCACCTGGTGGTTCATCGCTGGCTGCATCCTGCTGGTTGCGTTCCTCATCTTTGCGGTGTATCAGTACCGGGTGCGGCAGGTTCGAGGCAGGTTCGAGGCTGTACTCGAGGAGCGCAGCCGGCTTGCCCGCGAGATGCACGATACCGTGATTCAAGGATGTACAGGCGTTTCCGCTCTCCTCGAAGCTCTGTCGATGGAGGGCTCCAACACAGATGCAGAAGACGGCCTGATGGACTTTGCGCGCCTCCAGTTACGCAATACCATCGATGAAGCGCGCGACGCAGTCTGGAATCTCCGCCAATCCGACATCGACACGAATAGCTTGGGCGAGAAGCTTGAAACCATGATCGGGAAAGTTGGCAAGGAGTTCAATCTTCCCATTGCCTGGTCGGTAACCGGAACACCGTTTGGAGTGAGCCATCCGATCGCTCACGATTTGCTGATGGTGGTGCGTGAAGGGATCTACAACGCCGCGCTGCACGGGCACCCGATGAATGTGGGAGTTACCCTCACCTACAATCGCCGCGAAATCTTATTGTGCATTGACGACGACGGTTGCGGCTTCGATATCAATGAAACAGAAAGTAAAAACGGGAACCACTTCGGTCTTAAAGGCATGCGAGAGAGAACAGAGCGTTGGGGTGGGAAGTTCCGCTTGATTAGCGAGATCGGCAAGGGCGTCCGCATCGAGGTACGTCTGCAGCGCCGACGGTAATTGCGCTATGAGTTCGCATTCATTGTCAAAGTCGCGCTCTGACTCTATTTGAGAGTTAACGCACTCGTCGAGACCCGGTTTGCGCCCCGCGATCGCGGTTCGCTGCGGAATGGTTTCCGCGCCTCGTACAATCGAAGCCGCGCGCGAATCGTACTTGCCAGCGAGGCTCTCCCGCTCGCAACGGCAAGTTCCATGGCGCGTCTTGCACCTGCGATTGCTCTCGTGAATTGCCCGTCTTCCGCATAGGCCGCAGCCAGCGTGTCCAGCACGCCGGGATCGTCAGCGGGCGCGAGATGGGTCGCGGATTCGGCTTGAGAAACTGCTTCGGCTCCGTTACGAAGCGATGCCTCCGGCGCAGTCGCCAGGAGCCATGCAATGCCGAGGATGGCGCTGACACGGCCCGGATCGATGGATTGCGCCTTCCGCCAGTGGACGAGAGCCTCTAGCCTCTCACCTCGTGACTCGTATGCGGTGGCGAGGCCCTCTTCCCCGGATGCGAACTGCGGCTTCAATGCAATTGCGGTTTGCAACTCGGGCAGCGCTTCCTCAACATTCCCCTGCTCGAGGAGAAACTTGCCCAGAACATAGTGGCTATCGACGAGCGACGGATTGATGCGTACGGAATTGCGCAGATGCTCCAGCGCATCCTTGGTTTCGCCATGAACGTAAAGCGAGATTCCCAAGCCCTTTTGAACCCGAGCGTCTTCCGGGTCCAGCGCGAGCGCCTTCTTCCAGATCTCCAACGCGCGGTCGTTTTCTCCCTTTTCCTCAAGCTGCATGGCTTCGTCCATCAACTTATAAAGATCGACGGCTGGTACCCGAATTTCCTCGATCCCGTCACCGGCAATATTCACAAACTCGGGCAGGTTCACCGCGCGGTTGGCCGCTGTTGCGTTGTCAATAAGAATGGCGGGGCTGTCATTGCCGTCCTTGTCGATATGAGTCAGATACATCTGCGTGTAAGGCGACCGCGCCTTTGAGGAAAACACCAGCCAGCGGCTGTTGGGCGAGAAGCTGTGCCAGGAATTCATCAGCGGCGTGTTGGCACGCAACCTTCGCGCATCGCCGCCTTCGAAAGGAACAATATAAAGCTTGCTGTCGGGACGCATGAGTTGGCCATTGTGGCATTGCACAAATACGATCCAGCGTCCATCGGGCGACACCTTGGGAAAGTTGTTGCTCATCCCGTTTTGCGATGCGCCGCGAATCGGTTCAGGCACGCCTCCGCGGCCTTCATTGAAAGGTATCCGATAGAGGTCGTATTGGATCGGCGTTTCATTCGGGTCGTTGGCGCGCAATGCCGCCTTTTGTCCTTCACGATAGGGCGCCCTGGCCTGCGCGCGCGCAAATACGATGTACTTGCCGTCAGGACTCCAGACTCCATCCGTTTGCACGTAGTTCGGATCGTCGGCGCCGGGCAAGGGCTGGCGTTGACTAGTTGCCCGGCTATACCACTCAAGAATGCCGCGCGTTGGATAAAACACCTGAAGGAAGCGATAGTCTTTGAAGTTAGTGATGTAGTAAGTGCTTGGCACATCCAGCGATGGCCCGGCAAATGTGCTCACCACATAGCGGCCGTCCGGAGAAACCTGGGACATGAATCCCACCCGCGTCTTGCCGGCTTGCCCATCTTTGTTCCACTGCACAACATCCTTGCTCTGGATAGAGATTTTGCGCTCCACCGGCACCAAGGCATACAGGCCCTTGTCGTTCGCCGGCCCATCGACGTCGATGCCCATGGTTTTACCATCGGTGGAAAACGAATGGCAGTTAGCGCAAGTTGGCATGTTGGTAAGCAGCGTGCGGCTCTCGGGCCGGCTAATATCTCTCAGACGCCAGCGAATGAGATGGATCGCAGCGGGAGATAGCGGCTGCACTGTTCCGTTCGCGCCTTGGGAAGGCATGAGTGGGACATCCCTGTAAAATATCGGCGCTCCAACCGGATCGTTTGAAGTGGTGAGTGTAAAGCGCGACTGTGAGGCGGCAGCGCCTGCGTTGCGAAAGCCAGTAATGGTTACCGTAGCCGGCGATTTTGTCGAATGCGTTTGAATGGCCCGCCATGTCGACGCATCGGGAGTCCATGTCCAAGAGGCGGCCTGTTGCGGAGTCAACTTCGGTGGTTCGTTGGTCTCGCTCACGCACTCCGGATCAATGGCACCAATGCGCATCCGCTCGCCCTTCGACACGACGTGGATGGGTGGAGCGAGGTCAGGAAAGGCAATGTCGATTGTCCAGTAATCCGAGGTGCCGTCCCGCCACAGAAATGTTGGCGGTGTTATATCCGGCGGGAAGATGGAGCCATCTTCCGGGTAGTCGATAGAGATGGGCCAGAGAGCAGCCTTGGTCTGACTCTGAACACTTGTTGCGGGCTCGGTCTCGATCTGTCCCAGGATCTTGTGTATTAGTGGTGAGAGCAGCATTGAATTTAGGAGCGCCGCCAGTATGAAAACGAAAGCCGGGAATACTCGTCCGTATCTCCGTCTCGTTGGGGAAACAGAATCGAGCACGTAAAACCTCCGGGAGCCATACTCGAACAGTAACGCATTTACGCTTCAATTCTAAATATCGATCTTGCAACTCGACTTGGCAGGTTTTGACCAGGGTTTGGAGAGCAGTCATGTCCAGCAGAAAAAACAGGCCCGGGCGGCGAACTTCCGCTCCCCGAGCCTGCTCGTTAACGGTTAGAAGGTGACTTTGAGAGCGGCTTGGCCTATGCGCGACTGGTTCGCCGCCGAACCGCTTCCACCGTTGATTTGGCCGAAGGTGGAGTCGCTCGGGTTCGTGTCAGGGGTGCTCATGACCGCATGGTTGAATGCGTTGAAAAACTCAACGCGGAATTGAAGCCGGTAGCGCTCCATCACCGCCCAGTTCTTCATCATCGCCGTATCGACATTGAAAGTCGGCGGACCGTAGATCATGTTCCTTCCACTTGTGCCGAAGGTGCCATCGGCGCGGGGTTGGAACGCGGCCTTGTTGAAGTAACCTTTAATCCACTGCGATCTTCCGCCCTGGCGGACTTTCAGATTCTGTCCGGAGACGCGGTCGGCGCGGTCACTGCAACTCTGCTTGCAGCCGGAACCGGTGTTGTTGTTCGCTCCTCCAAGGTCCTTGCTGTTTCCACCTTGGAGGCTGAAGGGAGCGCCTGACTGCAAGGTGATGATGGGGCTCAATTCCCATCCACCCAGCACTTCCCTCATCAGGAGGCTCTTCCCCTTCAACTCCGGCGTTTGGTAGACGAAGTTGGATACCCAGCTGAAGGGAATACTCAAGCCCGAAATCCCCCTGTTCCATCTCAGATTGTTCGGATCTCCCAACTCAGGAGTGCCGAAGGAGATATTACTGGCGCTGGCCACATCGATCGTCTTCTGCCAGGTAAAGCTCGACTGGGCCTGCAGGCCATGCGCCATGTGGCGGTCAAAGCTCATTTGCAGGGAATGATAACTGCCAGTGGCGCTGCTGTCTTGCTCCAGAATTTGGGTGAAGTTCGAAAACGGATTCGCCGAACCGTGTCCGCCGTTGTTACAGGAGGCGCAATAGATGGCGAAGTTAGCGTCCCTGACGTAGTTCTGGTGATAGGATTCGCTTCCGACATAAGCCATGCGGACGGCCATGTTTTGGCTGACCTGCTGCTCGATCGAGAAATTCCAGCTCTCAGTCATCCCGGCCTTGAAGTTACGTCCAAAGGATGCGCCCAGGTTGGTCTGGTTCGGGAAGCTGTTGTAGGTTGACGGCGGTTTGTAGGCGATGGAGGAAAACGGCGGGAACGGGCTCACGCCGTTGGTTCCGAAACTGGAGGTATCCCAAGGATTGTGGAAGTTCATGAACCCCGTAAGCGTTTCTCCCTTGTTTGGAGTGCATTGGCCACCGTTGGGGTTGATTACACCGTTTGTAGAGCAGACGGGGCTGTTCGACGGAGCGTTGGGGGATAAAGTCGGGGCGAACGGTGCAACGTCAGCCACGTGATTGTACGAAGAATAGGCCACCGGGCCGGTGAACAACCCGAATCCGGCGTGGACGGAGGTGTGCGAGAGACTGCTCGGCTGCCATGCCACGCCGATCCTGGGCTCCCAATAGCCGTAGTTGCTGGGCCGCAACTGAGCGTTCATGTTCGTTTCGCCGGGGAAGATGAGGCCCGTGGGGGCGTTGGGGAACATTGTGCTTTTTTGCCCCGCCACAAATGCGGCTCCGCGTGCGCCTGCGGAAGTTGGGGCCAGGTCCGGATCCCAGCGAATGCCGGCCGTGATGGTCAGGCCTGGACGCAACCGGAACTCATCATTGAAGTAGGGATCAACCATCCATCCCTTGACGTCCGCGATCTCTCCCGCTCCCTGCGTGAACGAGGACATGTAGCCGAGCAGCCAATCCGCCAGCCCGTTGCCGGTGTAACCGCCACCGAAATTGATGATCGCATTCGTCGGGTACTGAGTGTTTTCCACCGCCGATTGGCGCAGCAGATCGATGCCCGCTGAAAATGTGTGCCGGTGCAGGGTCATGATCATCGTATCGGAGAATCCCGCCGTGCTGCGCACCTCCTGCGAAGGCTCGGTCCAACCGCCGTTAGATCCGCCAAAATAGGCGCCTTCCATGTAGCACGAGCCAGAGAGTTCGGTCACGTTGATGTAGCGGGACCAGCACATCTTCTTGCCGCCGTGATCCACTACTGCCGCCGAGTTGTGAGCGCTCTGTTCGGTCCAGAGAATGGAGGCCGTGTTTACTGTATTCGGGTTCACGGTCCAGGTATGCTGGAGCACTTCGTTGTAGTACTCCATGTTCTCGCCGAAGCCCTGGTTCCAGTTGGTGAGGTTGAGCACGGAGAGAACATTGCCCGGGACATCGCCAGAGGGTTGAGTGAAATTGTCGATAAAAGATCGCAGGCTCAGGCGCTGCGACTTCGAGACATCGTAGTCGAGCCTGCCGGTGTATTCATCGTAGTTTTGCCTGAGGGCTGCTGCGTTGTAGTAGGTCTGACCAGAGAGGTTCTGGGTGGTGAGGCTTGGGTTCCCGGTCCCGCTTGCTTGCAACTGTCCGGGCAATCCGTCTTTGGTGAATTGCACAGATGCGGGATCGAGCGCCGCCGCGCCGCCAATCAACTGGTTGGGCACTCCGTCCACGGTCTGAAACGGTCCATTGAGAAATCCGCAGGCCGTTGTTCCGTACTTTGGAGCAGCCGGATCGCCATATTGTCCCGAACCGCAGTCCGCCGTATCCTTGGCCGCGGCGAATTCCACAAGACCGCTGAAGTCACCGTTCATCATTTGGGCGGTCGGGGTAGTGGTTTCTGACGACGCTCCGGTCCCAACCTGGCGAGTGCCTTGGTAGTTGCCGAAGAAGAACAGCTTGTTCCTGAAGATTGGCCCGCCCACGTCGCCACCGAGCTGGTTGCGCTTAAGCGGATCCACCTGATGGGCGTTCCAGCTCTTGGCGTTCAAGTCCTGGTTGCGTAGGAATTCAAAAACACCGCCATGGAACTGGTTGGTGCCGGACTTGGTGGCCATGCTGACTACGCCGCCGGAAGAGAACCCGTAAATCGCGCTGTAGTTATTGGAGATCAGGCGAAATTCCTGGGTCGCATCCGGGTTCGGTGTCGGCGAATTGGTGGCCATGTAGTTATCCATATTCGACACGCCATCGAGCATGTAGTAGGTGCTGCCTTGACGGCCGCCGTTCGCGGATGCGCCCGCTTCATCCGGGAAGGAGAAGCCACCCTGGACGACAAACCCGAGCTTGTTGACGCCATCGACCATGCCGGGCGCCAGCAGAGCCAGTTTTGACGGATCGCGGCCATTCAACGGCAATTGGGACACCGAGTATTCGTTAACGGTTGTGCCCAATTCCGCCGAGGTGGTGTTGATCAATTGGGCGTCAGCCGTAACGCTGACAGTCTCGCCCTTGCCTGTGCCCACCTTCAGTTGAACGTTCTGGGTAGCATACAGGTTGGCATTCATGACAATACCCTTCTGCTGGTACTCCGAAAACCCGGTAGACGCGATGGATAGCGCGTATTTGCCGGGGGGCACCAGTTTGAACAGATAGACTCCGGTGTTATCCGTCGTCAGCGTTTGTGCGTAATTGGTGTCGACATTTGTGAGGGTAACGGTGGCTCCAACAACTGCCGCACCCGATGGATCGGATACCAGGCCCGTCAAGCTGCCGTTGGTGCCTTGTCCAAAGACGTGCACCCCTGAACTGAGAAGGCCGACGACGATCACGAGCAGTAGAGCTCGTAAACATTTTGCGCTGATCAAATGCATGACCACCTCCTGAAGTGGGTTCTCGGAGATCTAAGGGGTTTTTCAGTCCCCCCTTGAAGCTGTTCACGGGCACTCTAGAAGCCGATTGGCACTGAAACCATTTCACATTCGAAATTGATTCCCTGGATGCGTCCGCCGAGTTGTGAAACGCCCAGTATTCCCCGCTCTCCCTTGGTCAGTTACAGATGGGTTGGAGACAACGGTTACCGGGTCGAAACGAACAATACGCCAGCCTCACAACGGTTTGTATCTGCCAAAAGTAGGATTGGGACATCTTTTGATCGGCAAAATTTGTACGGGATTCCGGCCTCGCGCGGGAAGTCGGTGTAGCTAAATCGATTGTTCCTTCAATCTCGCCGCACAAATTCTGCCCGTCGTCTTCCTCATCGCTTCGAATTGACCATGATCGATCCGACTTTTGGCAGGTGCATGTGGCGCGTGCCGGACTGTAAACTACGCCTTGCATAAGGCGTTTGCAGGAAGGTGTGCCTCAAATCCGATTCGGGTAAGGCGCTGAAAATGAAATTGTCGAACAGGTTCGCACGCGTCCAGCATCTGCCGCCGGGGACCGGCTTTGTGATCGTGTTTTGGCTGGCCGCCTCCTCAATTGCCTGCGCCGCGTGCATCGTTCCGCCCGCCATGCAGGCAAGCCTTAAATCCAACCCGACGGGGGAAGCATATACAAGTCTCGGCAACTGGTTCGCAGATCAAAAGCAATTTGACTGCGCGGCTAATGCCTTTGCGTCTGCATTCCGACAGCAGCCCAAGTCGGCTTCTCTTGCCTATCTTTGGGGGCTCAGCCTCTACTCCGCCGGCCACGATCTGAAGGCGATGACGCCGCTGGAACATGCCGAGCAGCTTGATTCAAGTGACATTCGCCCGCACCTGGTGCTCGGAGCGCTGCTGGAAAAGTTGAAGATGAGAGCCGAAGCCGAGGCCGAATGGCGCGCAGCTTTGGCCATCGACCCGGATTCAGCGCCTGCGCTTGATGGCCTCTCACAGGCCCTGTTGAACCAGAAGGACTACGCCGCCGTGGTTGCCCTGCTTGAAAAGCCTTTTGGCGGCCGGACCCGATCAGAGTTGCAAAGCCTGAACCTTGGTATTGCTTATGCCGGCACAGCGAGGCTCGACGAAGCGGCCAGGGTGCTCCGCGAAGGCCTGAACACGGTTCCTGATTCACTCCCCATTGCGGATGAGCTTTCCGTGGTGCTCATGCTTTTGAGCCGGACCGAAGAAGCCTTTGCGGTGCTTGATCGCGCGCTTGAGAAGCATCCCGACGACCAGCCCACACAGCTTCTCTACCTGCGCTCTCTGGTCTCGAATCACTCGGACAAAGCCCCGCAATTCGCTCGGAAGTTGCTGGCCAATTACCCAAACCATTGGGAAGTGCTTTATCTCAATGGGATTCTCGAATCGAGGGAAGGGAGGTACGAACCCGCACGACTGCATCTGGTGCGCTCGGTGGCCGCAAACCCAACGTCATTCAAGGCCCACAACGCGCTGGGTACTGTTCTTGCCCAGCTAGGCGACCTGCCCGCTGCCAGGGAGCATTTGGAGAAGGCGATTGCGCTGGGGGACAACCAACCAGAGGTCGAATACGACTTGGCCAAGGTTCTTCAACGGCTTGGCGAGCCCGCTCAGGCGCGGGAGACGTTGCGCGTCTATCAACGGCTCAAGAATCTTCAATCTGCAAAGACCCAGGCCGCAGGAAAAGCCGAAGTCGGCGACCAGGCAATCGCCGCCGGCAATGCAGCACAGGCCGCGTCGCTCTATCGTGAGGCGCTTGAATCCGATCCCGATGAGCCTCTTCTTCGTTACAAGCTGGCCAAGGCGTTGGACAAGTTGCAGGACTTCGCCGGCGAAAAGACCGAACTGCAACAAGCCATCAAGTTGAATCCAGATCTCGCCGAGGCGCAGAACCAAATGGGCTACCTTGCCGCGCGAAGCGGAACCCCGGCGGACGCCGAAGGTTACTTTCGCGCCGCCGTCCACGCTTCTCCATCCTTCGTCGTTGCATGGGTCAACCTGGCAGCAACGCTGGCCAGTGAGGCCAAGTGGAAAGACGCTCATCAAGCACTGGATCGCGCACTCGAGATCGATCCGGACAACGCAGAGGCGCGTAAGCTTAGCCAGGCGCTCGCCGAGGCTCATGCTGGCCCATGACCACACACCGACGGCAGACTGACCTATGCGGAACTACACTCGATTTGTGAGATTACAACCGTAGAGCGAACGGAAGCGGGTGGCCCGTTTGCGGAATGAGAGCAATCTTCGCACCGATGTCTATCTCGTCCAGATCAAGCGGGTGGTCGCGCCGGCGTCTTTTGCGCTCGGTTCCAGGAGTTCTTGCCTCCGCGGTGTTGCCGGCCAGGGCGTTTGCAGCCCCGCCCGCTGCGGCGGCCCCGC